>JBGQGO010000307.1:0-6711 GCA_041497455.1 Blastocatellia bacterium
CGACATACTGATAACGCTCGGGATTTTCGCGCTGTTTCACTGGGAGATCAGCTTGACAGTCATCGCGGCGCTGCTGACTCTAGTCGGCTACTCGATGAATGACACGATTGTTGTGTTTGACCGCATACGCGAGAACGTCAGGTTGCGGCGGCGGGATAGCCTTGCCCAGATCGCAAACGACTCGATCAATCAGACTCTCTCGCGGACAGTAATAGCGGCGGGACTGACATTTCTTTCGGTTGTCGCCATAGTTCTGTTTGGAGGCGAAGTGCTGCGGGGGTTCGCGCTCGCTCTGACGATCGGCATTATCATCGGCACTTATTCTTCGATCGCCGTTGCGAGCCCGATGATGCTGTGGTGGGAGTATGTAACCGGCCGCAATAAAGGACGGGGAAGGCCCGGCGAAGGCAGGGCTCGCGCGGCAGAGCGAACTCTGGCTAAGGCCTAGCGAATTGCGGAATGCGAATTTCGGATTGCGGATTCGGGAACGAAGCAGCGGTCGGGAATCCGCAATCCGAAATCCGCATTCCGCAATCGAGTGACGGGAACAAAGCTGGAATGAGCGGTGTCTAATTGGCTGCAAGTTTGAAAACTTCTTGACTAGATGGGAAGGCGAGTGTAGACTCAGCCGGTTTTCAGCCTGACTTACAGCACAATAGCGTTCTTGATTAATCGGCGTTTCTTGCTTTACCCGTCTCTCCAGAGAGACGGTGGCGACTCCCGTGGGGCAGTTTCGCAGCGAGCGCGTCATTCATTGATGGCTAGTCACGTTTACGAACGGCGCCGGTTGAAAGTGCTTCTCCGACCCATTGCAATAACCGGAGGTTAGTCAAATGTTCGACCAACTAGTAGAGTCGTCGCCAGTCAGAAAGCGATCCGACCGGTGGATTTACTTCTGCGTGACCGGGGCGGTCTGGGTGTCGGTCCTAACGGCTGTGATCGTGTGGGGCATCTTGGCTTACGACGCCAAACTCAACGAGCAGTTCAATCTGCTGACACTGCTTTCGCCGCCGCCGCCTCCTCCGCCGCCACCACCACCGCCTCCAGCCGCGGCTCCCCAAAAGGTAGTCAAACCGGACGCGCCAGTTGGTTTCGTCTCGGCGAAGGAACCGCCCAAGGATATCAAGCCACCGTCACCCAAGCCGCCGGTTTTTGTGAGTAGCAACGTCGGCGACGTTGGTGGTCAGCCAGGCGGAGTGCCGGGGGGTGTACCGGGTGGCGTACCGGGTGGTGTTCCCGGTGGCATCGGTCCAACGGGTCCAGCAGAGCCGCCTCCCCCTCCACCCGAGCCCGAAAAGAAGGTGGAGCCGCCTAAGATGATTCGCAAGTCGGGGGGCGTGTTTCAAGGGTCGGCTACCAGGCGCGTTGAGCCGACTTATCCGCCGCTGGCAAAAGCCGCGCGGGTGAACGGGGCGGTAGTCGTTGAAGTGACCGTCGACGAAGCGGGCAACGTGATTTCGGCTCGCGCAATTTCGGGCCACCCGCTGCTTAAGGACGCGGCAGTAAATGCGGCTAAAGGCTGGAAGTTTAGCCCGACAATGTTGACGGGAGTGCCGGTGAAGGTCATTGGCACGATCACGTTCAACTTCAACCTGTGAACGGTGGGTCTGAGGCGGCGAGCGACTCGCAGCCTCGCTGTACAACTATCTAATCTGACTTTGGAGGGTTTCTACCAATGCTACTTCTTCTCTCGAACATATGGCTGGCGGGCAACAAGCTCGCTTTTTTCTTGCTCCAAGAGGCAGCCGCCGGTGACAAGGGCGCGACTAGCGGAACCGAGGACTTCTCGCTCTGGGGCATGATCCAGAAGATGAAATGGCCCGCGCTGGTCGTAGCAATCGTGCTGGCCATCATGAGCATGTATTCAATTGCCGTGATGGTCGAGCGCTGGCTGACCTTCAACGCGGCGCGAAACCAGTCGCGACAGTTCGCACCAAAGGTTGCCGCCGCGCTTCGTGATAACCGCATCGACGAGGCGATAGCAATCTCCGATCGCCACAAGAAGTCGCACCTCGCGATGGTAGTCAATGCCGGGCTTCAGGAGTTTCAGGCGCATCAGGCCGGGTCCGATATACCGGGCACGACGATGGATGCAGCACGGCGAGCGCTCCAACGCGCAACCGCACTGAAGACCGCCGAGTTGAAGCGCGGTCTTTCGGGACTGGCGACCATCGGCTCGACGGCTCCGTTCGTGGGATTGCTCGGAACGGTCATCGGGATCATCGGCGCATTCCAGGGAATGAAGGCGGCTGAAGGGACCGGCATCGCGGCGGTCGCGGGCGGCATCTCCGAAGCGCTGATCGAAACGGCGTTCGGACTGCTGGTGGCGATTCCTGCGGTGTGGGCCTTCAACATCTTCACCAACAAAGTCGAGGGCTTCCAGATCGAGATGGACAACTCGTCATCGGAACTCATCGACTACTTCATCAAACGCCGCGAGCTCAAGTGAGGTAACGCTATGGGAATGGCAGTAGGCAGCGGCGAAGGTGGCTACGTCGCTGATATCAACGTCACACCGATGGTAGACGTGATGCTCGTGCTGTTGATCATCTTCATGGTCATTGCGCCCATGTTGCAGAGTGGCGTCAGCGTCGCGTTGCCAAAATCGAAGTATCCAGACCCGGACCCGAACATCATCAAGGACACGTCAGCGGTTGTCGCGATACCAAACGACGGTGAGTTCTACATCGGCCGCGATAAGGTCGCGATGGCGGACATCCCCACGAGGATCAGGACGATCCTCAAGGACAAGCCCGTGCCTGATCAGGTCGTGTACATCAAGAGCGGCAAGCTCGTGAAGTACGGGACAGTCGTGTCCGTGATCGATTCGATTCGCGACGCGGGCTTCGACCGTATAGGCCTGGTCGCCGAAAAAGAGAAGACGACTGGCCAGGGTGCGGGCGGCAGCAGTCAGTAAGCGGCGCCCGTTGCAAGTAGCATTGGATGCGGGTGCTCCCTGCGAGCGCCCGCCGGATTTGTGCATCAAACCTCAGGGAGGATGCTGCTTCACACACGGCAGCTTTAACAAACATGGCATACGGAGAAGTTGACGAAGGAGTCCATCATTCGAAAGGGCTGGGACTTGCGCCCCCGAACATCAACGTCACCCCGCTGATTGACGTATTGCTGGTGCTGCTGATCATATTCATGGTCATCCAGCCACAGAAGGAAGCGAAGTTCGAATCACAGATCCCGCAGAAGCCACAAGACACCAAGGACTCAGTGGTGCCGCCATCGGACTTGCTGATGGTGGACGTCAAGATGCAGGGCACTGGGCCCGATCAGCAGATCGAGCTGAACAGCAAGCCCATGACGTTGGTGGAACTATCCACCACGCTTAAGGACCTGCTCGAACAGCGGCCCGACAAGACCGTGTTCATCAAAGCGCCGAAGGATAAACAGTACGGCGACATCGTTTCGGTCATAGACGCGGTCAAAGGAGCGGGCGCAGTGCCCATCGGGCTTCAGATAGACTACTTGCAGTAGACGGGCTCGCCCCGCCAGCTGGAAAAGGGGCGCGGAATCAAGAACCGGAGGAACGAGCCTTGAACAACAAAAAGACGCCTGCCCTTCTAATTCTGCTGGCGCTTGCGCTGACGACGCCCGGTTGTGGGGTCGTCAATAGTCTGCGCGCTAAGAACAGCCTTAACGACGGCGTGCGAGAGTTCAACAAGGGCAAGTATAAATTGGCCGAAGAGAAGTTTGCCGACTCCCTTAAGCTGAACCCCGATCTGACGAACGCACAGCTCTTCTATGCTCGCGCTCTCAACGCACAGTTTGACCAGAGCTTGACCGACGAACTCGGCAAGAAAACCATCGACGCTTACGACGATATCATCAGCAAGAACCAGGATAAACCCGACGCGGTGGATCAAGCCCTGGCCTTCAAGGCGAGCATCTGCAGTCAGCTATCGCGAGCCAACCCCGATAGGGCGAGTGAATACAGGGCGCAAGAGCGCGAGACCCTCGAGAAGAGGGCGACACTGCCGTCGGCTACGGCGAAGACCAAGGCTGATGTCTACTACACTCTGGGCGTAGGATACTGGAAGGAGTCTTACGACTCGAATGCCGGTTATGTATCTAAGAACAGGTCCATACCGCCAGAAATCCTCGAAAAGATGAAGCCGCTCGTTCAGAAGGCGCACGAGTACTTGCAGAAGGCGATATCGGTAGACGCGAATTACGCCAACGCCTGGTTCTACGAAAAGCTCGTCTACATCGAAGAGATGAAGTACTCTCCTTCAAAACAAAACGAATTGAAGGCGAAGGCCTTTGAGATGCAGGACAAGTTCACGGCGATGCAAAAGGCGCAACAGCAGCAAGCTGCAGCCGAAGCACCCGCGACTTCGAAATGAAGTAGCTTCCCTCCTGTGCTAGAATTCAGGTGACACCCTCAAAAAGGGTGATCACCTTTTTTATTTTTGGGCACATTCCGGCCTTGCATCAGCAATGATTCGGTTCGAAACGATAATAGAAAAGCTCCGAAAGAACCATCCCGACGCCGACGAGGAGCTTCTGCGCCGGGCGTACTTGTTCTCGGCGCGCCAGCATCGCGGACAGACGCGACAGTCGGGCGAGCCTTATCTTGTCCACCCACTCGAAGTCGCAAACATTCTGGCCGATCTCAACCTCGATCCGATCTGCGTCGCGACTGGATTGCTGCACGACATCGTTGAAGATACCGAAACGTCCGCCGAAGAGATCGAAGAATACTTCGGCCCCGAAATCGCTCACCTGGTAGACGGGCTCACGAAGATATCGAAACTCGATCACGCTTCAAGCGAGGAACGACAGGCGCTCAACATGCGCAAGATGCTGTTGGCAATGGTAGACGACGTGCGCGTGGTGCTGGTTAAGCTCGCCGACCGGCTGCACAACATGCGCACGCTTGAGTACCTTCCCGGCGAAAAGCGGCGGCGAATTGCCCAGGAGACGCTCGACGTTTACGCGCCGATCGCCCACCGCCTCGGTATGGCGCGCGTGCGAGGTGAGCTCGAAGACCTGGCATTCAAGCATCTCGAGCCTGAGGAATATCAGAAATTGAAAGAACTGGTCGAGAGCCGCCGCTCACGGTTGGAAGCATTTCTTGAAGAAGTCAAACAGCGGATCCTCGATATGATGGCGGCCTCGGGTATCCAGATCGTCCACATCGAAGGTCGAATCAAGCGGCTGTTTTCGATCTATCAAAAGGTCCGGCGCCAGCAAATCAACATCGATCAGGTTTACGACCTTGTGGCGATACGAATAATCACTGAATCCGTCAAGGATTGCTACGCCGCATTGGGCGTGATTCACACAGCCTGGAAGCCGATTCCAGGGCGCTTCAAGGATTGGATAGCAATACCGCGAGAGAATTTCTATCAGTCGCTGCACACATCGGTCGTTGGCGACGGCGGCCAGTCCTTCGAAGTCCAGATCCGCACGCGCGAGATGCAATCGATCGCCGAAGAGGGCATCGCCGCGCACTGGAAGTACAAAGAAGGGCGGCGGGGCACGCACACCGATGAAGATGAAGCGTTCGTGTGGCTCAAACGGCTGGTCGAGTGGCAACAGGAGGTGGGGGACTCCCGCGAGTTCCTCGATTCCCTCAAGCTGGATCTATATCCGAAGGAAGTCTACTGCTTTACGCCGAAGGGCAAGGTGATCGAACTGCCTCGGGGAGCAACCCCCGTGGACTTCGCCTTCTTGATTCACACTCAGGTCGGGCTCGCCTGCATCGGCGCCAAAGTCAACAGCCGGATAGTGCCGCTCAAGTACCAGCTTCGCAACGGCGACGTAGTCGAGATAATGACCTCACCCTCCGCGCACCCGTCCCGCGACTGGATGAACTTCGCCAAGACTTCGCGGGCGCGGGCGAAAATTCGTCATTACCTCGCCGAAAGCGAGCGAAGGACTGCTGTCGAGCTAGGCAAGAAGCTATTCGAAAAGGAAGCAGATCGATTCCGTCTAAACACGAAAAAGATGTTGTCGAACGGCGACCTCGACCGAATTGCTGCCGACTATGGCGTTGCTCGCGCGGAAGACTTACTCGCGGCAATCGGCTACGGCAAGGTGCTTCCCCGCAACGTGATCGCCAAGCTCCTGCCCCCTGACCGCGTAGGCGAGATCGAGCAAGAGAAACGGCCGACGCTGAAGCAAGTCGTCAAGCGCGCGCTTGGACTGCAAGACCGCATCGTGGTCAAAGGAATCGACGACGTGATGGTCTACCGCGCCCGTTGCTGCAACCCGATTCGCGGCGAAGAGATCATGGGCTACATTACTCGCGGCAAGGGGGTCGCCGTGCACTCAAACCGCTGCCCAAACATGCCGGGCTTGCTTGTGAACCCGGAGCGGCTGATCGAAGTCGAATGGATGAAGGCGGACGCCAAACACGAATCGGCTTATCCGGTGACCATGAAGCTTGTGACCGAGGATCGGCCCGGCATGGTCGCCGACGTGACGCAGGCGATTGCAGGCGTGGGCACGAACATTCGCGACATACGCGCGTCGTTGGATGACGAGGGGCGCGGCCAGCTCGTTCTGACTGCCGAGATATTTGACTTGAAGCATCTGGAGAGGATCATCGGCGCGCTCAAGTCGGTCCGCGGCGTGATGGATGTAGAGCGCACAAGCGGTGAACCCGTCCAAGTGTGATTGCGGAATGCGGATTTCGGATTAGAATGAGCCTGTTCACGCCTGCTTCAATCCGAATTCCGAAATTCCGGCGGTGTC
>JBGQGO010000308.1:0-6699 GCA_041497455.1 Blastocatellia bacterium
GCCGCTTTTGCTAACGGACCCCTGCTCACCAAAAAGCGGCGTCAACGCACAGAGGGCCGCCGCAGTCCAAATAGGCCATTGCCTTTTAAAGGTCCTCGACATACAATCACCGCCGCGCTCGGCGGATTCGAGAGCGCGAATTATTGCTGAGCGGTTCGCAATTCGGCGCTCATCATTAGCGCGGCGCGCGCCTCGAAGAACCTAGCCCCACGGAGGAGTTCATGAAATTCAACTGGTTCCACCTCATGCCGTATCGCTGGCTCCCGGAAGATTTCCGCGAGCGCTATCACGGCGTTTGGGTAGATCTGCCCAACGCGCTCTACGATCCGGAGCGGGGGCACACGCTCTACAACGAGTACCTCGACATGCTCGAATACGCCGACCAGCAGGGCTTCGATGCAATTGGAGTCAACGAACATCATCAGAATGCCTACGGAATGATGCCGTCGCCGAACCTGATGGCGGCGGCGCTCGCAAGGCGCACTTCCAACGCGATGCTTCTGGTGCTCGGCAATTCGATCGCGCTCTACAATCCGCCGACGCGCGTTGCCGAGGAATTCGCCATGCTCGATGTGATCTCGGGCGGGCGATTGATCGCGGGCTTCCCAGTCGGCACGCCGATGGATGTCAACTTCTGTTATGGGCAGAACCCGGTCACGCTTCGTGACAAGTACCGCGAAGCGCACGATCTGATCCTGAAAGCGTGGCGAGAGCGCGAGCCGTTTGCGTGGAACGGAAAGTACACAAAGCTGCGCTACGTCAACCTGTGGCCGCAGCCGATCCAGAAGCCGCACCCGCCGATTTGGATTCCGGGCGGTGGCTCGATTGAGACGTGGGACTTCTGCGCCGAGCTTGGCTACAACTACAGCTACCTTTCGTTCAGCGGCTACAAGCGGGCGCACAAGGTGCTCCAAGGCTACTGGGATCGAATGGCGGCGCTCGGCAAGGAGCCGAATCCCTACAGTTGCACCTTCTTCCAGCAGATTTGCGTCAGCGACACCGACGAGGCGTGCGAGCGCGAGTGGTGGCCGCACGTGAATTACTTCTTCAACAAGTGCCTGCATCTCTATCCCGGAATGATGGGGCCGCCCGGTTACATGACCGAGGCCTCGGTTCGCGCGGGTGTGGTTGCGCAGGCCGGCAACACCTCGCTGAACATGGGCGGGAATAAGAGTTGGAAGGAGTTGGTCGACGGCGGCTACATTATCGCGGGTTCGCCCGCGACGGTGCGTCAGCAGGTTGAAGAACTGGCGCGGAGCTTACGGTGTGGTCATCTCGGCGTTGCGCTGCACATCGGCTCCGCGCCGATGGAATTGACTAACCGTTCGACGTATCTGTTCGCGAACGAAGTGATCCCGCACGTGCGTTCGATCTGGAGCGAGTGGGAAGATCATTGGTGGCCGAAAGCGTTGCCCGCAAACAAGCGCGAACAAGCGGGCAGTCACAACGCCGCGGTGCAAGCACGGGCCGAACGTCCAACGGAGGTGACCGCATGAGCGACACACCGCGATCTACACTGCTCAACCTCGGCGCTGGACGCCCAACGATTCAAGTTCTGGAAGCGGGTGACGGCGCGCCGCTGCTATTCCTTCACGGCGCAGGCGGCGTCGCTGCGTGGGAGGGCGCGCTGCCGCTGCTTGCGAGCAAGTATCACGTCTACGCGCCGCTCTTGCCGGGTTTCGGTCAATCAACCGGGCTCGAATGCCTTGAAGATCAGTTTGATCTTTTCCTGCACGGCTTCGATGTGATTGAAGCGCTCGGTCTCGACCGGCCTTACGTTGTCGGCGAGTCGCTCGGCGGGTGGATCGCTGCGGAAATGGCGGCGCTGCGGCCGAAGGATATTGGGCGGCTGGCGCTCGCGGCGCCGGTGGGACTTTGGCGCGACGAAGCGCCAGTAGTTGATCTCTTCGGCTGCATGGCTCATGAGCTGGCGCCTTATCTCTTCCACGATATGACCTGTCCGGCGGCGCAGCAGATGCTTGGGCTGACTCAGCTCTTCAGCGACAAGGATGACCGCACACAGGAGCAGATCGAAACGCTGATCGGAATGTCGCGGGGCTTCCGCACTGTCGCCAAGTTCCTCTTCCCGATTCCGGAGAGCGGACTCGAACGGCGCCTGTGGCGAATCGAAGCGCCGACGCTGGTGGTGTGGGGCGAGCAGGATCGGTTCATTTCGCCGATGTATGCGGGGATCTTTCGCGAGAAGATCACGGGCGCCGAGGTCGTTAAGATACCCAACGCCGGCCACCTGATCGGCCTCGAAACACCTGAACCATACGCGGAGGCGCTGATTCGCTGGGGACAGAAGTGAAGAAGGGCTGGAAGTCTTCTTGAAGAGCTACCGATTCAAGACTAATCGCAGGAGAAAGAGAGGAACAATACCATGATCTTTCACATCACGTACAAATGTAGGCTGGGCTTGAACTATCCACCCACTGACCGTGGGTGGAATTCGCGCAAGACACTTTCATGGTCGTCCCACTCTGAATCACCACCCCTCGGTCTAGCTTCTCACATCTTTTGACAGGATTGTTGAAGCCACGCTATATTTCGGTTTCAGAATGAACTCTCGCGTGCTAGTTCTGAACGCTTCGTTCGAGCCGATCAATGTTTGCACGGCGCGGCGCGCGGTTGTGCTGATTCTCAAGGGCGTCGCAAACGCCGAGGAGAGTTCGACAGATTGGCTTCACTCGGCGCGATTCTCGATGTTGATGCCGTCGGTGATCCGGCTTATCGAATACATTCACATCCCCTTTGAACGCAAGAGCCTTTCGCGCAAGAACATTTTGCTGCGCGATCACAACACCTGTCAGTACTGCGGCCGGGTGTTTCCGCCTCAGGATCTGACACTCGATCACATCATTCCCCGGTCGCGTGCAGGTGATTCCGCGTGGGAGAACCTGGTGACCTGCTGCCGCTCTTGCAACAACCGCAAAGGCGACCGCTCTCCTGAAGGAGCGGGGATGAGGCTGCTTAGGCGTCCGCAAGCGTACAACCTTCACGTGAACCGTCAGATCATCCGCTATCTGGGCCGCGCCGACGAAGCCTGGCGCAAGTACCTCTTTTACTAATTGCGAATCGCGGATTTCGGATTGCGGATTGAATGTCGCGGGTGACTGAGCTATCCTCAATCCGCAATTCGAAATCCGCAATCCGCAATGCTGACTGATGAACCCATTCTTTGAGGCCGTCTACGAAGTTCAAGAAGCTACGCTGATGGCCGTCCGCGCGTTCCGTCGCGCCTTATCCAAGCCTCATTACTTCCGCGAGATCATCACCCAGATGGACCTGATCGGCGTCGGGTCGATACTGATCATCGTGTTGACCGGCGCCTTCACCGGAGGCATCCTCGCGCTCAACACAATTCCCACGCTGAAAACTTTCGGCGCCACTGCGAAGACAGGCGAGCTCGTTATGACTTCGCTGGTGCGCGAGATGGGGCCGGTGTTGGCATCGTTAATGCTTGCCGGCCGCGTCGGTTCGGCGATCGCCGCGGAGCTCGGCTCGATGGTCGTTTCGGAACAGGTGGACGCGATGCGCGCGCTGGGGACCGATCCGATCAAGAAGCTTGTGTGGCCGCGAATGCTGGCGCTCATGGTAATGTGTCCCGCTTTGACGATCCTTGCGGATATGGTCGGATCAGTTGGAGGATGGGCGGTATCGAGCTCGTTGCTGGGGATCCCAAGCTCGGTCTATATTCGCTCGGCTAAAGACGCGCTGACATACACTGATCTCTTCGGCGGGCTCCTCAAACCGCTCGTGTTTGGCTTCATCATAGCGGTCGTAAGCTGCCGCGCCGGACTGCGCACTCACGGGGGCACGGTCGGAGTCGGGCGCTCGACCACCCAGTCGGTGGTGTTGTCGGATATTTTGATACTGGCGTCGGATTTCTTCCTGCAAAAACTGATTCAAGCTTTTACTGGCTCGTAACTATGTCAGAACAGAGACAGAGCGCAATAGAGTTTCACGACGTGACTATGGCCTATGAGGACCGGGTCGTCCTGGACGAAGTGAGTTTCATTGTGAATCCAGGTGAGACCAAGATAGTCATGGGCGGGTCGGGGACTGGCAAGTCTACGATTCTCAAACTGGTGCTCGGACTTATTAAGCCGCAGGGAGGCCAGATACTGATCGACGGGGATGACATCATCCAGATGAAGGAAGCCGAGCTGACAGCGATACGCAAGAAGATCGGCATGGTCTTTCAAGACGGCGCGTTGTTCGACTCGCTTTCGGTTTATGAAAACGTCGGCTTTCGCCTGTTCGAGCAGGGACTGCACGAGGACGAGATCGAAGAAGCGGTGCGGCGGATGCTTCGCTTCGTCAATCTGGAACACACGATGTTCATGAGGCCCTCCGAGCTGTCGGGCGGGATGCGGCGGCGGGTCGGCATCGCTCGCGCGCTCGTGGGCAGCCCGAAGCTGATTCTGTTTGACGAGCCGACGGCAGGGCTGGACCCGCCGACCGCGCGCACGATCCTCGAGCTTGCGATGAAGCTCCGCGATCTTGAAGGAGTCAGCTCGATCTTCGTCACGCATAGGGTGGAAGACATAAAGCTGCTGTCCTCGAGCTTCGCGACGATCGGCGAAGGCGGCGATGTCGAGTTTCGGTCCGAGCAAGGAAGCTTGTGTCTAGTCAACACGCGTTTCATCATGCTCAAAGAAGGCAAGGTGATTTTCAGCGGCACCGATGAAGAGCTCTGGACCAGCGATGACCCTTACATCCTGGATTTCTTTAAGGTGTCGTGACGGGAGAAGTCAGAGGTCAGAAGTCAGAAGTCAGAAGTCAGAAGTCAGAGGTCAGAGGTCCGAGATGAGGAGCAGAGGAGCTGAGGGGCAGGGGAGTAGAGGAACGAGCGTGCAAAACACCTCTGCTCCTCCGCTCCTCAGCTCCTCTGCCCCTCTGCCCCTCGGCTCTGACTTCTGACCTCTGACCTCTGACTTCTGACGCACGGAGGTTGTTATGCCAAGACAGAAAACCACAATGTCGGAGTTGCGGGTCGGGATATTAGTGGTCGCGACCATCACGATCCTGATCATCTTCATCCTGAGTGTCACCGGCGGAATACCGTTCTTCCAGCACAACGCGACCTACCGCACCCGCTTTGTGGCAGCCGATGGTCTGAAGAAGGGCGACGAGGTGCGCCTGGCCGGCAAGAACGTCGGTAAGGTTGACAGCGTCGAGTTCGGAGCCGTCCCCACCAGCAAAGACGAAAAGCCAATCGTTGTCGTCATGACCGTCGACTTCAAAGAAGTCGAGGGCCGCATACGGCGAGACTCGCAAGCCGTCCTCGCTCAGCAAGGCTTTCTCGGCGACCGGGTCATAGACATAACCACCGGCACGAAGGGCGCGGAACCGATACCCGAGGGCGGTGAGATCCCCAGCGCGGACCAGCAGGGACTGGCGCAGGTATTCGCTGGCGCGAGCGATATCCTCGTACAGTTCAACACCGTCGGCAAACAGCTTCAGGAGCTGATGGACAACATCAATCAGGGTAAGGGCACCATCGGCAAGCTGCTTCACGACGACGCTTTCTATGTGAATTTGAATCGCGCGGTATTGGAGTTTCAAGACATCGGCGCTCGCGTTGGTAAAGGTAACGGCACAATCGCACGTCTCCTCAACGACCCAAAACTCTACGATGATCTGCGCGGCGCGACCAGTGATGTTCAAGGCATCGTGGCCGACGTCCGGGCCGGGAAAGGAACGCTGGGCAAGCTGGTAACCGACGAGCAGTTCTACAAACAGGCGACTGAGGTTTTGGCGAAGTTCAACTCAACCACGGAGAAGCTCGACAAGATCGCTGGCGACATCGAGGCGGGACGCGGCTCGCTGGGCAAGTTCATAAAGGATGAAAAGCTGCACGACGACGTGCAAGCGTCAGTTACATCTTTTAGGAACATCAGCGACCGGCTTGACAAGGGAGAAGGCTCGGCGGGCAAGCTCCTACGCGACGATAAGCTGTACAACAATCTGAATCAGACGACCGCCGAGATGGTGAAGCTGTTGTACGACTTTCGGCAAAACCCCAAGAAGTATCTCAGCATAAAGCTAAGTTTGTTTTAGCTCCATAGACTCTACTAGTCTGTGTCCGCCGTTTCATGATTGGCGATGCGCGCAGACTAAGGTTAGCAAGAAGAAACGGCGCGAAGAGATGAATGTCATCGCGGACACCGGCTTGACCGGTTTGACTTAGAACCGGTGTCCGCCTCCCTCGTAGTTGACGATCAAAAGCGGAGAGCTAATCCCTTTCTCCGTAGTTTGGAACGTCGATAACGAGTTCACCAACGTGGCCCTCAAAATCCCAGCCTCTGTAATTGCAGATGGCTCTCGCGAGGGCAAGGCCCTGTTCTCCAAATTCTCTGTGACCATTATGTTGCACAGCTATCCCCAAAGAACTGCGGCGCGGTAATGCTTACCGCTCCAACGCGGACGGAGTGCGACGCGTTCAACGTAGCCGCCGCCGTCAAGTACGCCGCGGATCACGGAGCCGATGTGATCAACCTCAGCCTCGGGTCGTCCGAGCCGTCGGAGCTGTTGCAGGAGGCGATCGTCGATGCGCGAGCGCGCGGCGTCACGTTTAGTCGCCGCAGTTGGCAATGACAACAGCGAAAGCATTCCACAGTTCCCGTCGAGCCTTGCGGAAGTGATGGCTGTCGCGGCGATTGAGCTGTCGGGCCAGAAGCCTCCGTTTTCAAA
>JBGQGO010000309.1:0-6699 GCA_041497455.1 Blastocatellia bacterium
GAGATCCCCGAGTGCTGCTCGAACCCATCCTTGACGGCTCGCAAGGCGTCGATTGGATTGATGCAGGTGATGTTGTCGCGAACCAGCGCTCCCGAAAGGCGGTTGATGATGTAACGCGGACTGATGCCGTCCATTCCTTCGCGCACGGTGTCTTCTTGCAGCTCTTTCACGTCCTTCGACTTGAAGCCCTCAACGTCCTCGCCGTCATAGAGCTTCATCTTCTTGACGATGTCGATGTTCGCCTTCTTCGGTTCTTCGAGCCGGGTCATCACCGCAAACATCGCGGCGATCTTCAGCGCGTTCGGCGCGATATGAATGTTGCGCAGCGCGTCCGACTGCTTGAGCAACTTATCGTAGATGCGTTCCTCCTGCGAGACCTTCAGGTTATAGGGAACCCGGATCATGATGATTCGGTCCTGCAGGGCCTCGCTCTTGCGGTTCGCCACGAAGGCCGTATATTCGTTCTCGTTCGTGTGCGAGAGGATCGCCTCATCCGCGTAGATGAGCGCGAAACGCCCGGTCTTGATGTTTTGTTCCTGGCTGAGCGTCAGCAAGCTGTACAGGAACTTCTCGTCGACCTTCAACATCTCGACGAACTCCATCAATCCGCGATTGGCGATGTTCAGCTCGCCGTCGAATCTGTAAGCGCGTGGATCTGATTCGACTCCGACCTCACCGATGGTCGACAGGTCGATCGAGCCGGTCAGCTCGGTGATGTCCTGCGACTTCGGGTCGGAGGGAGCAAACGTACCGATGCCGATGCGGTCCTTCTCAGAAAAGACAATCCGGTGTATTAGCACGTCCTCGTGGCGTCCATGGTAGACGTGTTCGAGATTGTAGCGGCACTGCGGGCACAGCTCGCCTTCGATGTAGATGTGGTAGTGGCGATCGATTTCGGCTCGAAGCTCAGGCGGAATCAGGTGCAACGGCTCTTCGTGCATGGGGCAGTCCTTGATCGCATATACTGCTCCGTCATTTGTGCGCGACCATTTCTCGACGCCCCGTTTGAGCATCGTTACGATCGTCGATTTGCCTCCGCCCACCGGTCCCATCAACAGAAGGATTCGCTTGCGCACTTCCAGGCGCTGGCCGGCCGACTTGAAATACTCGACGATCTTCGAGATCGGCCGTTCGATCCCGAAGAGTTCGTCGCTGAAAAAGTTGTACTTCACGATTTCGTCGCGCGAGCCCTCGTTGATCTTCTCGACGCCCGCGGCAAGGACCATGTCGCAGATACGCGCGTGCGAGAGTTTCGAGACATTCGGATTCTGGGTGACCAGTTCGAAGTAATCTCTGAATGTGCCTTCCCAGGCCAGCCGGTCGCGGTCGCGGCGGTGAGTCTCGAGGAGGTCGCTCAGGTTTATCTTATTATCTCCCATGTCTACCTCCGATTCGGTACGCTGGGTCGCGGACAATTGTTAGAAGCGCCCACAGCGGCTGCGTGCCATTCGATTGTTCTCCGAAACCGTTCCTGCTGGGGGGCCAACCGTAAACGGCTTCTGCGGCTCATTCATTGCGATGGTTAGGACGACACTCAGTCTACGCCGTTGCGGGCGCACAGTCGGAGGTAACAGTCCGGCTGCTCGTGGCTCGACTGGATGCACGCTCAACCTCGATAAATCAAAGCGAAGCATCTTCTTAAAACAAGCTCGAACTCAACGATCTGTCTTCAGCCTCAAGCTTCTAGCGGGATTATAGCACAGGCTGCAAGCTAAGGACTCCTGGCCGAGCCTGCGTGTCCGCATCCTGTCTTTGGAGGTGGTGGAAGAGTTCGTGCCGAAACCCTCCGGTGCGTGAGTATGCGCCGGGCTAGGCTTCACGAGCCTTCGAGCGTCAGGGCTCCACGGCGAACGCCACGGTCTCTTGAACCGGCCGCTTGGATCTGGAATCTTTAACCGCGATGACCAACGCGTAAACTCCCGGCTGTAGCGACAGCTTGAACTGCCCTCCTATCTGAACTCCGAATCCATCTTTCTTTACCACAAGAGGAGCCAGCGGCTGCCACTGCCCTTGATAAACCGTCTGTTCGCCCCGGCTGAGTGACAGTTGCATCACCATCTCGGAATCGCTCTGCGCTTGGGCGGGTGCGTCGTAGATCATTAGCTCGTAGACCAGAAACTCGCCCGGCTTGTATGACCTGATGCCCTGAGATGTTCTAGTGCGAGGCAGCTCACCGTTCTTCACATCTAAAGCCTTCTGCTCTTTTTCGTTCAGGTCATGACGAAGAAAGATGCTGCTAAGTTTAAGCTTGCCTTTACTGAGATCGGGAACTTCCACCCAGGCAGTCGTCGCGCCTATGCGTTCGGTCGAAAGCTCGCGCACCCCGACGCGAAATTGGTACAGGCCCGGCTTGAGCGCGACCCGCTTTGAATAGTTCAACCCGTTGCGCCTCGCAAGTTCAAGCCGCTGGGGCAGCAGGTTCGCATTCACAGTTTCTGCGAAGGCCTCGACCCTCTTCCCCGAAAGATCGTAGATCATGGTCACAACTTCCAACTCAAAGTGAACGTGCCCGCTCTGCTCTCTGTAATCCAGATTGTGCCCGTCGATGTGCAGCTCGTAAGAAACCTGCGCGTTGTCGGCCTCGCTTGCGAAGAAGGCTGCCGAGGCCGATATGACCAGCTCGGTTACCCCGAGGGGCGACATTATCGCTTGAGACAATCTCTCTTGGGGCGTCCGAGCAGCCTCCGCTTTCTTTGTTTCAATAGGCGAGTAGCCTTTTTGCGTTCTGACTCTGTAGTCCGGGTGATTCCTCACTCGAAGGGTGATGCGGCGAAAGCTCTTATCCTCTTCGTCGGATGGGTAATAAGCCAGGGTGTAGTATGCGCCGTTGTCATCGAGCGCCTTTCGGAGCGCGCCTTTCAAATCGTTTGTGTTAAAGAAGGCTTCTCCACCAGTGTCTTTGGCAAGAGCGTTCATGCCGTCTTCAGCTTCTCTGGTTGAATCCGAAAGGTAACCTGTCACCAAAGAAAGGTTATTCCCCGCGCTAAAAATTTCCCCGGCGCCAGCATCAAATATCGGGTTTACATATAAGCCACGGACGTCCATCGAATAGATCACGACGCCGGAACGAACGGCTCGGCTCGTGACGCTTTCAACATCGCTTGTTTCTGTTTCTCCTTTCGTGCCGCGCAACGAGAAGCCATCGGTGTAATAGACTATCAAACGCTGACCAGGCATCCCCGCCATCCGCTCAGCCACTTCTCTGAGAGTAAGCAGTGTTAGCCTTCGCTTGTTCTCCGTCTCGCTAAGAATTTCAACCGCCCTTTGACGCGCAACCTTCTTGGCGGCGAAATCAGGCTCCATCCCCGGCGGAGAAGCGCGGACGCCTTCTTCGGATTTGACGATCTGCGCTGCTACCGTTAAAGCGTCCTCATCCCCGCGGACGATTTGCGCTGAAAGATATGGCGTGAAAAAAGTACCTCTGCCCGAGCTGCCAGATGGCAGACGGTCAATCGCGAAGCGAAGCATTTGCCGGTCTGCCGTAAACTGACTCAGTAGACCGAGCGATCCGCCGCTGCTGACAAGCGCCACGACGTCCCGATCGGTCATTTGATGATCCACGAAGTGTCTAAGCGCCTGCTTGGTCTGTATGACGTCCGGGAATGTCAGATGGAGAGTGTCGACGAATAGCAGGATAGTTCGGCCCGGAGCAGCGCCCGCGCGACTTGTGCTCATGTTCGACGCATTATCTTTGATTGATGGCGGCTGACTTGTGGCATCGCTCACCACGTGCTCGATAGAGAAGAAGCTTATAGTCTGGGGCCGGTTGTTCTCCAACAACTCGAAGTCTTCTTTCCGCAGGCTGTCGACTAGCCTGCCTTTAGCGTCCGTCACTACGGCTCTGACTTCAAACAAATCTGTTTTGAGGCGCACCTGATCTTTATCGCCGGTCTTTTTTTGCGCCTGGTAAGCGGCCGCGGTTACTATGAATTCGTAACCGATCAGGAGGAGTCCAGTTAAGAGCACGACTGCTACTCTGCTAACCATTGCAGATCGAATTCCTTCATGTCTCAACATGTCCGGAAATACTCGCGAGCGACGATCCTCAGTCTTAACTGCCAGAACTAGTTTATCAAAACATAGCCACGGCCGCGCATTTGGTTTCAGACCGCGTCAATCTTCTTCACCTGCAAGGACGACACGCGGGTTGAGGAGCCTGGACGCCGGATCGAAGTACCCGACTGCTACCAGCGTACCCTTGCTATCGCACAGCCGTAACGTGTGTGCGCCTGCTTCCACCGGCGCAGCTCGCTCTTCCGTCAGCGAGAGCACGCGCCCGTTGGTTACTCTTTTGGTCTCCTCCTCATCGAGCACAACGACTGGCAAATGCAAAAGCATGTCCGATGGGCTTATTAGCGCGTTACGCAGATCGTCACGCTCCATGGTTTCCACTTCGTCCAACGTCAACGCATCAGCAAGACCGAAATGCCCGACCTCCGTACGGCGAAGCTTAACCAGGTGCGCTCCGAACCCCAGCCTTTCGCCGATATCGTGAGCAAGCGTCCTGACATACGTGCCCGATGAGCAGCGCACTTGCATCCGAAACTCGCGCGAGCCGTCCTCGTTGTCATTCAACGCAGGTCCGTCATCTTCGATCAGCCTCATCGAGTGAACGACGATGCTCACGGGCTCTCGCGCAACTTCCCTACCCGCTCGGGCCGCGCGGTACAGTCTTTCGCCCGCGACTTTCTTAGCTGAGAACATGGGCGGCATCTGCAACTGGGAGCCCGTGAACTGATCCAACACTCGACGCAACTCTTCAACGCTCAACTCGTTTGATGAGCGAAGCGGCGTGGTCTGTTTGCCCGTGCCGTCTTGAGTATCCGTCGCGTAGCCGAGCCTGACGGTCGCGATGTACTCCTTGTCCAGACCAACCAGAAATTGAACCAGTCTGGTTGCACGTCCGATGCAGCACACCAACACTCCGGTCGCAAAAGGATCGAGCGTGCCTGCATGTCCGACCCGCCGCGTGTCCGCCGCGCGACGAACGCGCGCAACAACGTCGTGAGAGGTGATGCCTTCGGGTTTGTCGATAATTAGCGCGCCGAGCATTGAAGTAGCATAGACTTTAGTCTGTGTGTTGTCATATCCGGCCGATGAGCACAGACTGAAGTATATGCTACACGAGCGGTCGCTTGCCGGGGATACCTACAGAAACGACTAAGATACAGCTCTTGCCCGCTGCGTGAGGCGAGAAGAATTCGGTTACGTCGTCATCGTAAAACGTCAATCCGGTCGCGCCGCGCTTGAGCGCATAAGAAGCCAGGTACATCTTGCCGCCGACTATTCCTGCCTCCATCTGCGCCGCGCGATATCCGCGGTTGCCATATGACGCGAACACTGGCTTCAAATCAGCCATGAAAAAGAATGTCACGCACGCGTCGCCGCCAAGGTCCTGGTCAAGCGTCAGGTATGCAGCCTTCTCGCTGAAGTTCCCGGGCTTGAGTAGCTCCAGCGCGCGATTTTCTCGGCGATAGGAATAAGCGCCCGGCGGCAAGCCTTCCACTCGATTGACGATCGCGTAGATGTCATTGAGCTGGGCTTTGTCGCGCCCCTGGAAGTCACTCGTTATGCCTCGCGTCGCCCGATCGATGATTGTCGAAAGATCGGCCAACGGCATCGGCTTCCGCGCGAATCGGCGCGTAGAACCACGGCGTTGAATCACGTCCTCGATCGCCTCAGCCGGCATGTCCGCTTCAGAAATCGCGGCAAGCGCGAACTCCTCCGCTTCGACCGCAAGCGGACTCGAATCGATTCTTGCGCTGCGCCACTCGCGCACCTCATCGTGATTCATCAGCGAAGACGCGGCGTGGACCTCTCGGATTGAAGGATAATCAACCGGCGACGAAGAGATGGGCACGACCTCGAAGCTGATTTCTGGCAGCTCTTCAATTGCAGCGCAGCCGGGCAATGCCTGATCGGTATGTCCGAGCGCGAGCAAGCTCAGCGCAAGCTCCTGCTCACCGTCAATCCCTATCAGCTTATTCACATCCGCTTCAACGAAACCCATCACAACTTCCGCGGGAAGCTCGTGCGCCGCTGCCATCGCAAGCGCATCGGCCACGATCATTCCGTTGTCCCAGAAGTGATATCGATAAGCCCGGTCGCGATATTTCCACGTGCTGCGCCAGCTTATCGAAGTGAAGACCAGCGTGACCGGCGCAGAAACAACGCTCGGCTCACTTCCACTCGCACGCGCCAATACGCTACGAAGGTCTCCTTCGCGCAACAGTCTCAACCCAAAGTCCCCCGGATTGAAGTGATACACGCCGGCGTTTAGCCCATCGATATCGCCGCAGACCATGTAAACTTCCATCGGATACAGCGCGCCCGCGCAAGCCGCCGCCCGAAAGTAAAGCTCACCACCAGCATAAGTCTTGTGCTTGGTGACTCCCGCGGAGTAGTACAGAATGCCGGCAAGCTTGGCGAGGTCCGGGTGCTTCTCTCCGCTGAACCCGGCGCCGAGCGCGGCGATGACTTCAAGCGCCGGAGCAAGCGTCTGCACCAGCGCGCGCGGCAGCGCTATTGGCTCAATGCCTGGATAAATCTTGAATGGTGACGGCTTGTTCGCCCAGTCGAGATAGTGGGGGCTGGCGCGGATGCTCCAATACGAATGCTTTGTCAGATCGTGATAGTGCCACGCCGCTTCAGTGTTGCGATTATCCGTCATTGTTACTTGAGCTTCTGGTCAAGACCAGA
>JBGQGO010000310.1:0-6684 GCA_041497455.1 Blastocatellia bacterium
CAATCGGAATGACGCGACAAACTGAAGTCTGCCGGACTACCCTTCCTCTTTTACCAGGCCCGCTTCTATGTACGCCTTCAGCTTGTTATGAAGCGTCTTGAGGCTGATGTGCAAAGTTTCAGCGGTTCGCGTCTTATTGTGCTCAGTTCGGGCGAGTGTGCTGAGTATCACTCGCCGCTCAACTTCTTCAAGGGGCATGCCGATCGGTATCATCACGGCGTCTGCGCTAGGTGAGGGTTCCTGGCCGGTGATATTAAATGGCAGATGGCGCTTTTCTATTTGTTCTCCTTCGCAAATCACAACCGCGCGCTCGATCACGTTTCGAAGCTCCCGAACGTTGCCGGGCCAATGCCAACCCATCAGTGCCTCCATCGCGTCCGGCGATATGAGCCGCGCCGTCTTGCTATGGCGCTTGCTCAGCTCCTCGATCATGTGTTGAACCAGCAACGGAATGTCGTCGCGGTGATCGCGCAACGCAGGAAGCTTGATTGTAATTACGTTCAAACGGTACAGCAAGTCCTCTCTCAGAGCGCCTTGCTGCACGGCCTTCAGCGGGTCCTTGTTGGTGGCCGCGATCACGCGCACATCGACGCTGGTCTCCTTAGTCGAGCCGAGCCGCCACAGCTTCCCATCTTCAAGCACGCGCAGGAGCTTCGCCTGAAGAAGAATAGGCATCTCCGCGATCTCGTCCAGAAGCAGCGTGCCGTTGTTGGCCAGCTCGAAGCAGCCTATCCGCCGGTTTGCCGCTCCGGTGAACGCGCCTTTTTCGTGGCCGAACAACTCTGACTCCATCAGGGTTTCAGGCACGGCTGCACAGTTGATGGCAACAAAGGGCTGGTTAGCGCGGGGACTGAGCTTGTGAATCATGCGCGCGACCATTTCCTTGCCCGTCCCCGATTCCCCCGTGACCAGAACCGAGACCGCGCTTGGAGCAACTTGCTCGACAACCGTATAGACTTCGCGCATGGCGTCTGATGCGCCGACCATATCGCCGAACGCGCCGTACTGGTGAAGCTGCCGCCGAAGGAGTTCGTTCTCGCGGCGGGCGCTGCTGTATTCGGCGGCCTTCCTCAACACAAGCTGAAGCCTGCGCATGTCAATGGGTTTCTCGAAGTAGTAGAACGCGCCTTCATCTTTGACGGAGCGTATCGCTGCGTCAACCGAGCCCTGGCCGGTCAGCAAAATCACAGAGGTTTCGGGGTGTTCGGTTCTAAGATGAGCGAGCAGCTTGAAGCCGTCGAGCTTCGGCATGACCACGTCGGTGATGACAACGTGAGGAGCGAAGTTCTCGACGTGCTCTACAGCCTGGCGGCCATCGCCGGCCGTCTCGGTGAGGTAGCCCCAGCTCGCGACTACTTCGCTGAGACCCTGCCGCGCCGCTTCTTCATCGTCAACTATGAGCACGCGCTGGTCGGACATATCGAAAGTCTAGCACAGAGGAGCAAGATGAAACGTATTGAGGCGGGTGAGGTCCGCGGTGTTTTGGTTCAACAGTTTCGAACAACGCCGGCCGCTCATTGGCGCGGGTGTCCGGGCTAATCGTCGTCACTGGCCCAGCGCTCGATGAGCACATCCATCTGGCCGCCGCAGACCATGCCTTCGGCGTCTGCATATTCGTCGTTCAAGTTGAAATGATAGATGTCGGTCTTTCCCGTCCGGAGCACGTCGCAGGCTTCGGCCCAGATGTCCGCTTCGACGCAGCCGCCGCCAACCGTCCCGATGAATGAGCCGTCGTCGAATATCACCATCTTGGCGCCGGTCTGCTGCGGGGTCGATCCGCGCGTCTTTACAACAGTGGCCATTGCGGCGCTCGCACCGCGTTCGAGCCGCCGCTTCATTTCAATGTATATTTCTCCCGCGCTCAGCGAGCGTCCCGGGACGGTGTTCATATCTTCAGTTTCGGGCATCGCCAAGAATCCTGAGCTTTAATTCGATCATAGTTGTAACGCAGATCAGCCGGGAAAGCGAGGAGACAGAAGGGTGATTCGTGATGCAGGGTTCGTGACGGCGCTTCCTCGCCACGAGAAAAGGTCCTCCATTTATTATTTAGGCAACCTCAATAAGAATTCTTGGTGCAATCAATAAGAATTCTTAGTGCAATGAGGTCGCGATTATAGTAGAATGCCGCCCGATGGCGTGGCACACGTCACCCCAGCCGCGATTGGTTGCGACGGCCATGAGTAATTCGAACAGGCTTAGAATGCGGCCGAGAGGTTAGGCCCGCAATCTAGTCCACAAGAAGAACGCAAGCGCGAGCATAAGCGCGCCTGAGCCAAAGTCAAAGCCAGCGAGGCCATTCGATCTCGGAGGAGCGCCGTGTTTCAGGGAAGCATCAGTTTGATCCGATACCGAGTTGGCGCCTTGGCCACGGGGATCTTCACCGGGGTCGCAGAGGCAACCCCCAGTGCCGCAGTCGCACCAGGAGCCATAGATCGTGTGACCGGCCAGGGCAACTGTGGCGAACGGGGCTGGGTTAGTTAGCTTGTTACTCTGAGACGGCGAAAACAGAGGCGGGACGGCAAGTATGCACAAAGCCGCAAGTACAAGTCGTTTTCTCATAGATATCTCCTCCGGCGGGGAATTCGCTGACTCGGAAAGCATCGTCAGCCACAACTGTTTGCTTCAGCAGATTGTTGCGAGCCACACGGCTCATGTTGCCAATTGGCGTCAGGTCTTGAACGCGCTCGCGCGAAGATCCATTCGAATTGCAGAGCATGCCTTCAGCCTGCGCGACGTAAACACGCTGGAAGAAGCAAGCCGGGTACTGGTTAACCTCCCGCTAGGTGAGGCAAGGCAAATAGGCCGGTATTATCACGCGATCGCCATTAGTCGAATTGGGCAGGCCGATGAAGCCTTGTCGATCCTCGAAGCAGTTGCAGACAACGCGCCAGTTGCGTATAGGGCGCGAGCGATTCAGACCTTGGGCTCGATCCATCATCGGCTGGGCCGTCACGATGAAGCGCTGCGGCTCTATCACGAGGCATTACGGTTGGCATCACCTGAGAACGGTCGCGACCTTCTAACTACTTTGCTGGTCCATCTGGACGTATCCTGCATCAAGAGCGAATTGGGCGACCACCGCGCAGCCTTAACTGATTACCAAAGCCTCTCGCCGCTTGTGCGGATCGTAGCTCGCGAAGACCCTTTTTACTTCTACGGATATCACAACGAACTAGCCATTGAGTTCGCGGAATCAGGTCGCCTCGCCGAGGCAGAAGCCGCTTCCGCAATCGCACTGGCTTCTCCATTCGCACATGCCTATCCAGAATGGAGCGAAACCCGCGACGAGATAGCCGCGAAGCGCGATTCGGCGACGCCGTCAGTCGTCGCTATCGCTCGCGCCACAGAAGCCGGCGCCTCACAACACGCTCAACCAGAACACAAGGCAGTGCGGGTTAGCTCGCTTGCGGTCAATTCACCTGAACGCACGTTTGCACGCAAAGATTGTTTTCAAAGATCGTTAGTCCCGATTGCCCCACAGAGGGCAATCGCCCAGGTCGGAATAACAAAGAGCATCCTTGAGCGGGTGCTGTGTTGCATCGCGCCTCGCGCGCCTCCTGCACTCTCCTGAAACACCCAGCAAACATTCATTCAATCCAAATCGCGGGGTAGGCCGTCACCCTAAATGACGGCCTACTCCCAACCGCGCACGAGGGTGCATAAGTATAGGTGTGCTCAAACACCCCGGTGCGCTCAAAGGAACGCCGATGAGTATAACAAAAAAAGGAAGCAAAAGCGCAAGTGGTAAATCGCTGAAGCGGAACTATCCTAAGGGTCTGGTTCTTCCTGAAAGCGAAATCGGAGAACTTGCCGGCAGCCTGCGAATCCGCGAGGCGCGACGGGCGGCGATGTGTTTGCTGATCGTTGACAAAGCGGCCAGGGCCATTGGCGAAGACAAGACAGAGAGTGGCGAGTTGAATCTGCGCCTCATCAAGGAGATGGCTGCCGAGGAGGAATGCAGGCAGATTCGGCGCATAATCAATGCGATCATCGCTGCCATCGGGCATGGCGCTGAGGGCATTGATGCGGCCCGTCTGACGATCACTCGCTTTATCGAGTTGGCTTTTGAAAACCACCCTGGTTCCGACAGCGCTGAAGGTCCGTACAACAACAAGCTGCGCAAGATCAGGCGAGCGGCGTAAACCAGCGGGTGATAAAACTCTTTTTGCGAGACGGGCTGCCACAGCCGAGAAGCAACCCGTCTCGCAAGCCGCGCGATTGGGTTCCTCTGCCCAAACCACGCGCCCGAGAGGTTATGAAGTATGCAGCTCAATCAGATGAGGCTTAAGAGGAACCCCCTACGCTGTTGAAGAGCTTTTTGTGATGCAAGATAACTTGAAAATAATCTGTCTTTGTTGTTGACAACCTTACACGCCAGGCGTATGATCGGCGCGTACTTAATGTCAGTGTTCTTACGGACGGGTGGTCGCCGCGGCCACAATCCATCTCGGTAGTGCAAGACTACAGATTTCTATCACGCTGGGTGTTATTGGGAATAACTTCGAAGCCGGCTTCTGACTGAATGCTGACTTCTCTTTAGCGCCTGCGTTGCAACCTTCGGGTCGTGCGAGGACGCAAAGGAGACCCTTATGCGCTCGTCTCAGGCTCTCTCAAGCTCACGCGTTTCCGCCTTCTTCAGAACTCTGGCCCGTCGTTTCTTTCGCCGCGCCCTTCAAAGGAGAGTCGTCTGCTGTGTGGTCGCGCTTAATCTTCTCCTTTGGCCGGGTCCGGGGGTCTCGTTACCCAACACTTCATTGCCTTAGCCTCAGAGGTGGTCAACACACGAATTGGGTCTCACAGCTACGAAGCGTTCTTCCTCGGACGGCTCTTCTCTCAATCCAACAGCAGGCCTCGGCGCGAGACGATGGCCGATCGAGCCTCCGCCGTCGCGCATATTCAAATCAACCCGATCAAACTCGTCGGCTATGAAAACGATGGTGCGACTTTTACTGCCACGCCCTCTGACTTTCTTGACCGCACCGTCCAAGGCGTTAAGTTTTCCTGGGAGTCTTCCAATACAACCAAGCTCGAGATCGACGATGCTGGACGAGCCCGGTTCTTGCAGCCCGGCCTCGTGAGAATCACCTGCCGGGCGGGCTCGGCCTCTGCAAGCGCTCCTGTTCTGATCAGACCCAATCGTCGCCCTCGACAAAGCGACGACGAGTGGCGCGTCGATCAGCAACGGCTCAGTGTCAACGGCGACATCGTAGGCGAAACCGATGGCTCGAGCGGTATCGGCTCGAAGCTCGCTTCGCTCCTCGATAAACTCGCCCCGACCGCGTCCGCTCAAGTCAACCCCAACTACTGGACCCCCGATCTGGGTTACGATCAAC
Organism: Blastocatellia bacterium; assembly: GCA_041497455.1. Lineage (GTDB taxonomy): Bacteria > Acidobacteriota > Blastocatellia > UBA7656 > UBA7656 > Onstottus_A. The sequence goes on from JBGQGO010000310.1 coordinate 5,334, forward strand.
TTTGGAGCGAGCCGCGCAATCTTGTAGGCTCGCCGCCAAACGCAGCCGCGGCGCCGATGCCGCTTGGCTCGGTTCTTCCCGAAGGCAGCAACTTCAACTGGGCGGTTCCGATCATCAGCCTGGGCGGACGAGGCTTGGCGGCCAATCTCACACTTCATCACAACAGCCGGGTCTGGTCGCGCCGCAACAATCAGGTCGCCTTCGACGCGATCGCCGGCTGGCCTGCTCCGGGCTACTCGCTCGGGTTCGGGCGCATTGTGTTCTATGACGCGGGCTTTGGTTATAACCCCACCGGCAAGTACATGTGGGTAGAGCCTGACGGCACGCGCCGCTATCTCGGGACAGGCACGTACATGGGCGAGGGGTACTGGTCGGGGGGACCATACGAGACTTCCGACGGCAGCCACATAGTCTATTTTGGCAACGCACAAAACGGCGGCACGCTTACCTATCCCGACGGAACAACGGTCAGCATCACTTCGGTCAACAACCGGCTCCTGCCGACGATGATCAGTGACCGAAATGCCAACTACATTCAGATCGCTTACAAGCCCGACTGCTTTCAGGTGGGGAATGAGATGTTCTGCGGCGTCTTCGCGGCGGTGGCAATTGACTATGTGATCGACACGCTGGGGCGCAGGATTGAGTTTCAGTACGATAGTAACTACCGGCTCAGCGGGATTAACCGGCCGGGGTTCGGCGGGAGCACGCAGAATCCGGTCACCGACACGCTCGTGCTGTTCGATTATCAAACCGTCACGCCGGTCTACAGCTTCAGCGGGCTGACCGTCGAGCGCGCGGCTACGAGCTTGCGGTTGAAGCACGTCTATTCCCCCGCTACCGGCACGGGCTACTTACCCACTTACTCCCAATACGGAGTGATCACTACTGTGTCCGCGCGCAGGCAGATGACTGCCAGCACCTGGCCGCCGGGCAGCCCGACGGTCATCAGCGATGGAGTCCAAAGCGCCGCCGTCTCGTTCAACTACCCGGCCTCGGGTTCGCTGACTGATTGTCCCGCGTTCACTCAACGCACCGACACGGCGGTCAGTAGCCCGGCGAGTGTATACGGCTATTCGACCAGCACCGATGCTGGTGCGCAGACAATGACCTTCACCGTGACTCGGCCTGACGCGACCACGGTGTTGCTCACACGATCGACGAATGGTTCGTCGCCGGCTAACGGTAGGCTCGTTCAGACCGAGGTAAAGAACGGCGCTGTTTCATTGGCAAAGACTGTGCTGAGCTATGTGAACGACGGCGGCGGCTCGCCTCAAGTCGGGTCCGTTACGAGCTACGACGACACGAGCACGCCGGTCAAGGTTGATTTCGATTATGACGCGAAGGGGAA
>JBGQGO010000311.1:0-6682 GCA_041497455.1 Blastocatellia bacterium
AACGCAAAGACAGTCACGGCGAACGACGGCCTCAGGCAAACGGAGGTTTAGAGATGGCAGAGAGCACGTGGAAACTCGGTTGAAGTTGTGAAGCTGGTCGTCGCTATCCTTACGCCCTTGTCTGTCGTCGCTTTCGGCTGGTTCATTAACAACCGGCTGAAGAAGCTCGACCTGATCCAGTGGTCGAACCAGAAACTCAGTAGTTGTGCTAAACCCTGAAAAAGCTTTTCGCCGAGTCTGTGGTTCCATTCTGCTGTTGTTCCTATTGATAGGCGCGGCCCATCCTCAGGCGAACCAAATGCGTTCAGGAGGGCAATGCTCCAAAAGCGTCGTGAATGGCAAATCGCAGACCCTTGCTCTAAAAAAAGGGAGGGGTCGGGCCAAAAGGCCAAATGTCAACAACCTCAAACCTAACCCTTGCCCTCCGCCAACGCTGCAGCTCACCGCTTGAATCCGTCTCCGCGAGTCAAAGGCACTTCTCGGTCCCATCGTCACGGCTTTGGTGACGGTTCTGGTTACGGCGTTTGTGTGGTCGGTTTCTTAGGCTCAGCCGACTTCTGCTTCTCAGCTTCGCGCTGCTTCTCCTGCTTCTCTTCAGCCTTCCTGATCGCCTCATCAATTGGATCGTCTGCCATCAGAATCACCTCCTTTCTTTGCATGGTAGTTACTCGTTCTCCGAGATTCTTATGATCGACCCAGGAATCGCTCGATCTGACGCCTGTGCCGTAGTACGTGCACGATCGCATGTTCGAAGAGTTGCTCGAAGTCATACACCGGCCCCCAGCCCGAACGTATCTGCAACGAGTTCGCCTCCTCTTGCGACAGGTTCCACCGCCCGTCCAGTGTCTCGCACGTATACTCGAGCATTTCCTTTAGCTTGGCTGCTGCATCGGGTCTGCCGACCGCCTCGTCCCAGCGTCCGATGTGTCCGATGCCCAACGACCCCCTGAGCATGACCGCGTAGCCGTACCCGGCGGCGATGACATGGGTCACGACGGTCTGAATCGATCGGCAGTCATCGTCTTTCGTTTCCGTGTCCCGAATCAGCGTGTAGTTCTCATCGGAGATGGCTTCGAGGATTCGTTCGAGCTCGCCGGCCGCGCGCTCGTATTCGTCCATCAGCGCTCCGACGGGGCCTTGTCTATAGGTTGTCGTCATGGCTTGCTCCTTCGAGAAGCGGCGACCCGCCGAACGTTTGACGTGAGCGCCAGATACCAGTTTGCCAGTGGCTGTCCGCTTGGTGGAAGGGTTAGCCTTTCGCATATAGATGGCAGCTAGTGACTTCGTATGTATAGGGCCCCTCGCCGGGCTCTGAGGCGTCGACGGTGAACATTTCTCAACTCGCATGGGACGCTGACCAATGTTAGTACGCTCGGACCACGGTTCATTCCCTCCGTAGAAGCAAGCGTTTCCATTGCGAAGAATAAAGGGCCAGTACGTCTGGTCCTCTTTGATGTAGCCCATCCATTCGCCGTCGGCAATCAGTGCATCCGTATTGAGTCCGCAAACAAGGCAGAACTTATAGGCACTTTCCCGGTGCCCATCCTTTCGCCACTCAGCGACGATCCGAACTACTCGCATGTTCCTCCAGGGGACTAACTCGTGATTCTACGGTTTTCCCAATAACCCAGCAACCGCTCTTCTGTCCGTATGAAACCGTACGCTCGAGTCAGGCTAAGTCAGTTCTTGTCAGCCAAGAGTTGGTCATTCGCGGAGTGCCTTAGGTTTTATGCGGTTTCCGCATAAAACATCTCACGTCTCGGTTCATAACGAATCAGCAGGGCTGCGCACGCCCTTCCATCCGCACACTCAGAGAACTCCGCGAGCGGCTCAGCGGACCAAGCAACCGGCTGACAGTTCGGGTTTTGGGATGCGATTGGCCTACGTTATACTGACGAGTAGTCAAATGATGCATATGTTAAAGCTGGAAAGAGCTCTTAGCCAAATCTTCGGTCTTGTCCTAGTCTCGCTCCTGTTGATAAGCGCGGCTCATCCTCAAAGCGGGCGGAAGCCGTCCACGGGCCAACAACCCGGTCAGGACGAGCCGGTTCGCTTGCGAGCTGAAGAGGTGCTCCTCAATGTCACCGTGATGGACGCCTACGGACACCAGGCGACTGAGCTCGTAAAAAATGAGTTCATAGTTGCCGAAGACGGCCAGCGGCAGGACATCGCCAGCTTCGTGGTTAGCAGCGTGCCGGTCAACGTGGTGCTGATGCTCGACGCATCGGGATCCGTAGTCTCGGAAATCAACTCGTTGCGAGACGCGGCTACGCACTTTGTGAATCAGCTTGGGCCCGAGGACAAAATCTCGGTCATCGAGTTCCACACAAACGTCGAGTTGATTCAAGACTGGACCGCGAAAGCTGAGGACGTTCGGCACGCGCTGTCGTGGCGCTTCAAGCCGGGAATGGTGCAAACAAAACAAGGCAGCTTCACCTACGGAAGCACCGCGCTTTATGATGCGGTGTATTCGGCGGCTGATGAACAGCTGGCGAAGGTCGAAGGGCGCAAGGCTATCATCCTCCTGACCGATGGCGATGATACGTCCAGCAAAGTCACCTACGAACAGGCGCTCACCTCGATCGTCAAGTCAGGTTCAGTCGTCTACGTCATAAGCAAGGCGCGCGCGTTCATCAACGAGTTGGACAGGTATCGCGGCAAGGCAGGCCGGGTGTTCGGCGGGGGAAACGCTCAAATTGCGGATATGATGGTAGCAAGGTTCGAGCGAGCCGAGCGGCTAATGACAGACCTGGCGGTGCGAACAGGCGGCCGGATATTCTCGCCCCTGGAAGACAAAGAGATGAAAGACGTCTACGGCCAGGTAGCGCGCGAGTTGAAGAATCAATACATCATCACTTACATTCCGAGGAACCTTGAACACGACGGCCGGCTTCGGCACGTCAAGGTGTTTCTCTCCCGGCCGGGCTACTCGGCACGCACGCGTGACGCCTACTACGCGCCGAAGAAATAGCAAGGACGGAACATGCGTGAAGATGCAGTATCCGCGCGAACCCGTCGAATCCGTGTCATCCGTGGTCTATGCGTCACCAGCAAAGCGATTCTTCCGAAAGCATCGACCACGGATCACACGGATTCGACGGATTTACACGGATTTCTTAAGACTGCTGGCGGGGACTCACATAAACTTAAGCTCCATTTCGCCCTTACTTCTTGCTCTCCTCTTTTTTCGATTGATTGCTGGTTCGTTTAGATTTCGACTTGGACTCCGCGGATTTCCTGGGTGTGGCTCGCTTTGGGGCCGCCTTCTTCGGGGCTGCCTGTTTGGCATCGGCCGGTTTTGCCACGGCGCGCGGCTTGGTCTTCTTGGCGGCGGGCGCTTCCGCTTGAGCCTCCGAGGCAGACGCGGCGCCAGCAGACTCTGATTCTGCTTGCTCATCCGCATGTGCCGATTCACTCGCTATGAGAAAGGCGAGTACCTCGCCTTCCGCATGAAACCAATCCTGCGCCTCGCCTCCGGGCTGACCGCCTCGTATCTGGTATATCTCGTAAGAGCGCACCTGGATCATCTGCTGAACGTTATGCTGGCGAAGCAGCCGCTCGCGAAGTTCTTCTAAAGTTTCTCTGGTCATTTCGGTACCTTTCTTATTACCACGGTGAGATCGATTATGACGTTAACAGCGACGAGAGTTGTAAGTTACCAATAGCCTATACCGACTTTCCCTCCGCGTGACTCTCGCCCGCGCCGGGCCGCCACCTGAGCACCGGCTTGCGCGCGGCGGCGACCTCGTCCAGACGGCCGACTTTGGTAGTGTGAGGAGCGTGCCTTAGCAGCTCCGGGTCTTCGGCGGCTTCTGCCGCGATCGACTTCATTGCATCGATAAACAGGTCAAGCTCCTCGCGGCCCTCGGTCTCGGTGGGCTCGACCATCAACGCGCCGCTCACGATCAACGGGAACGACATCGTCGGAGGATAAAATCCGTAGTCAATCAGCCGCTTGGCAATGTCGGCGTTTCGCACTCCGTGTTTTAGCTGGCGCTTGTCGGAGAACACGACTTCGTGCATTACGCGTCCCGGGTAAGGAACGTCATAAGTGTCCTTCAAGTGTTCGGCTATGTAATTCGCGTTCAGCACGGCCGTCTCAGTCGCTTCGCGCAAGCCCGGATCGCCGTGCGTCAGAATGTACGCGAGCGCGCGGACCAGCACCCCGAAGTTCCCGAAGTACGCCCGCACCCTGCCTACGGACTTCGGGCGATTGAAGTCGACCTCGAGAGCGCCGCCTTCGCCGCGCGTGACTCGAGGGAAGGGAAGATAGGGCTCAAGCTCGGCTGTCACCGCGACCGGCCCGGCTCCGGGACCACCGCCGCCGTGTGGAGTCGAGAACGTCTTGTGAAGGTTGAGGTGCATCACGTCGATGCCGAAGCTTGCGGGCTTGGCCACGCCGGCCAGCGCATTCATGTTGGCGCCGTCCATGTAGACGAATCCACCGCGCTCGTGAACGATCCCACAAATCTCCTGAATATTGCGTTCGAACTTTCCAAGCGTGTTCGGGTTCGTCAGCATCAGCGCGGCGACGTCTTCGCTCATCTGACGGCGGAGCTCTTCAAGGTTCGTGAGGCCGTCGGATCTGGACGGCACCGTTTCCACTGTGTAGCCGCAGATGACCGCAGAGGCCGGATTGGTTCCGTGCGCGGAGTCGGGTATGAGTACCTTCTTGCGAGGATTGCCGCGTTCAGTCAGCGCCGCCCGAATCATCATCAGGCCGGTCATCTCGCCTTGCGCGCCGGCCGCCGGTTGAGTGGTCACAGCCGCAAGCCCTGTTATCTGAGCAAGCTGCTGTTCCAGGCGAAAGACGATCTCAAGCGCGCCTTGAGCGAGCGGAGCGGGAGTGAGCGGATGGAGATCCGCGAAGCCGTCGATGCGAGCGACCTTCTCATTGATACGGGGGTTGTACTTCATCGTACACGAGCCCAACGGATAGAGCCCGTGATCGATGCAGTAGTTCCAGGTCGACAGCCGGGTGAAATGGCGAATCACGTCGACTTCAGAAAGCTCGGGCATGCCCTCCAGGCCGTCATCGCGAAGCAGGCGCGGATCGATCAATCGCTGTTCTGGTTCTTCGGCCACGTCGAGCTTGGGAATCGAGTAACCGATTCGCCCAGGACGAGACTCCTCAAACAGAAGCCCTTCGTTTTGGACTACGTGTGTTGTTGCTTTCTTGATTCTGCTCTTGCTCATTCTTTCAGTTTCACGCCCGACGCTCAAGCAGAAGGTGGATGCCTATTCCAAGCACCATCAGCCCCACTCCATCAAAGGGCAGCGCCTTGCCGCGCCGCGCGAGGCTAAGCAAAAGGTTGATGACGTATATGATGGCGCCGATTATGAAAATCACGCCGCCAACTCCAAGGTGTTGTAGATCTGGCATTATGAGCCCCCTTCATTCTGATATCTCTGCGGCTTGAAGCCTCAGATTTCGGAAAGCGCGTCCACCAACTTATCGATCGCTTCTTTCTTCGCCGTCTCGGTCACGCACACCAGCATCGAGTCGGTCATCTCAGGATAATACGCTTGCAGCGCGATGCCGCCGATTATCTTCTTATCAAGTAGCCGGTTCATTACTTCAGTCGCCGGCCGCGGCGTACGCACGACAAACTCGTTGAAAAACGGAGCGCTGAACTTCAGATCGAACCCGTCGAGCTTCGAGATCTCCGACGCGGCGTAGTGCGCCTTCTGCAGGTTTTGCCGCGCGACCTCTTGAACTCCGTGTTTGCCCATAGTCGACAAATAGACCGTAGCCATCAACGCGAACAGGCCTTGATTCGTGCAGATATTGGAAGTCGCTTTCTCACGCCGGATGTGCTGCTCGCGCGTCGACAACGTCAGCACATAGCCGCGCCGCCCCTCGTTGTCTCGAGCTTCGCCGACCAACCGCCCTGGCATCTGCCGCACGTGTTTCTCGAGCGTCGCGAACATCCCGCAGTAAGGCCCGCCGTAGCTCAACGGTATGCCGAACGATTGAGTCTCACCGGCGACGATGTCAGCTCCGCATGCGCCGGGCGGTTTCAAGACGCCCAGACTCATTGGCTCGGTTAAGGCGACTACTAACAAAGCCCCGGCTTCGTGCGCGGCCTCGCCAATCGCCGCGAGGTCCTCGACGCAACCGAAGAAATTTGGCGACTGAACGACGACAGCGGCAGTCTCCTTGTCGATTCCCAGCGAGGTTGGGTCAAGCGTGCCCGCTTCGGTGTGATCAACGTGATCTATGGTCAATCCGAGGTTCTTCGTGTAAGCCGAAACGACTTCGCGATACTGAGGATGGACCGTATCGGCGATGACGAACCTGCTGCGGCGAGTTACGCGATTGGCCATCAGTACAGCTTCTGCGACAGCCGTCGACCCGTCATAGAGCGACGCGTTGGCGACCTCCATCCCCGTGAGCTGGCAGATCATCGTCTGAAACTCGAAGGTGTACTGCAACGTGCCCTGACTCAGCTCCGGCTGATAGGGTGTGTAAGCCGTGAAGAACTCAGCCCGCGATATCAACGAGTCGATGATCACCGGTATGAAGTGTGAGTACGCGCCCGCGCCGAGAAAGGACTGGTAGTCGATTCGGTTCTCGGAAGCCAGGCGGCGAAAGTACTCCAGCAGTTCAGGCTCACTCATCGGGTCGCCGACGCCGATGGCTTCTTTGAGCTTTAGTTGTTCCGGGATCTGATCGAAGAGG
>JBGQGO010000312.1:0-6643 GCA_041497455.1 Blastocatellia bacterium
GGGCGCGTCTTCTCCATTGAACGAATCAGCGAGCTTGCGCGAAACGCTCAACGAAACATCCGAAAGCTCGGCTGCTACAACGCAACGGTGAAATGGTTCGACGGCACGATTGGCTGGAGCGACCACGCCCCTTACGACGCAATAGTCGTCGCAGCAGGAAGCCCAGAAGTGCCAGAGCCGCTGGTGGCGCAACTCGCAGTCGGCGGACGATTGGTTATTCCAATAGGCGACGCCGATCACCAGATCCTGGTGCGTGTCATAAGGACCGAAGGCGGCATCGTTCGTGAGAATCATGACGCCTGTGTGTTCGTGAAACTGATTGGCCGCTACGGCTGGCCCGCGTAGCTGAGGAGTTCTGTAAGAGCGTCCCTGCGGGGGCGCGCGCCGGTGGGAGGCAGCCAAAGGGACGCCCTTACAAGGTTCGTGACGAGTCACAGTCACTCGATGGAGGGAATTTGGTCGCCCGGATAATCGAGATACTCTCAGCCTTCATAGTCGCGACAATCTCAGCGCTTGGTTATCCGGGCGTGGTGTTGTTGATGGGGATCGAGTCGGCCTGCATACCTCTGCCGTCCGAAATCATAATGCCCTTCTCCGGCTACCTGGTTTACACGGGTCGGTTCAGCTTGTGGGCCGTGTCCGTAGCCGGCGCCGTTGGGTGTGTCCTCGGATCGCTCGTAGCGTATTGGGCTGGGATGTACGGCGGAAGACCGTTCATTGAAAAGTATGGCCGCTACGTTTTGATTTCACGACACGATCTCGACCTCGCCGACAGGTGGTTCGCGCGCCGCGGCGAGTTGATAGTCTTCGCCAGCCGGCTGCTGCCGGTCGTACGAACCTTTATCGCGTTTCCAGCCGGCGTCGCGAGAATGAACCTGACTCGATTCGTCGTCTACACGTTTCTTGGTTCGCTTCCGTGGTGCCTGGGCCTCGCTTACGTGGGTCAGAAACTCGGCGAGCAGTGGGACCAGAACGACACGCTCAAGGCCTGGTTCCATCGCTTCGACTTCGTCATCGGGATCATTGGCGTCGTCGCCGTTGCGTGGTGGGTGTGGCGCCACGTGAAGAACGGGCGAAAGGCAAGCGAAAAAGAAGTCGCTGAACGAGTCGGGAATTAGGCCTTAGCCTCGTCGAACGGGAAAGGCGGGCGCAAGCGGTCCCGGTGTTTCACTCCCATCGTAGAAAACTCGCTCAAGGAAGAGCCCAGAAGGCGGCGCGGTGTGAGCGGCGACTTCAAACCGGCTTGAACTGCTCACGCCGGGCCGCGATTCTATCAGGCTGGCGAATTCGGCTACGCTGATCGAACCCCTTCCTACCTCGACCAGCGCTCCGACGACTCGGCGCACCATTTTCCAGAGATAGTGCGACGCGCCGATTCTGAAAAGCAGCAGATTGCCATCAGCCTTAAACTGAACGTCATTGACGACCACGATCGTCGAGCCTTCCTCAGCCCGTTTGTCACAGAAGCGTGCGAAGTCCCGACGCCCCGGAAGCGATCCCGCCGCTTCGCGCATCGCCGCCTGGTCAAGGTTGTCTTTCACCCACCACACAAACCGTTTCGCAAATGCCGTCCGGCGCTGTGAAATCTGATAAAGGTAGTAGCGGGCCACGGCTTCTCTTCGGGGATCGAACCCGGCTCGCACTTCTTCGACTTTCAGAACGTTGATGTCAGGAGGCAGTCTGTCATTCAGCTCGTGGATCAACTCGACGCGCTTCTGCCGCCAGTCGGTCCGCAACCGGGCGACCTGCCCAAGCGCGTGTACGCCAGCATCAGTCCGGCCGGCGCCCGCTATCTCAACCGGCCTTGAAAAGAACGCTTCAGCCGCCGCGCGAAGCTCGCCTGTCACCGTGCGAGCGTTCCTCTGTTCTTGCCAGCCGTAATACCGCGTGCCGTCGTACTCAACCGTGAGCTTCCATGTCGCCATAACGAGTTCTCCTGGTTCGATTCATCCGTCTAACCTGAGATTGATGAGCTGTTCGGCTTATGTCAATGGGGATGGCACCAACCGCCGGCGAAACGGTGTAACTAATAGTGGACCTTGAGCTCGGATGACTCCTAAACAAAAGCGGAGCCAATCCCACCCACGGTGAGTGGGTGGATTTTGCGCACGGCCCTTTTTTGGTCGTCCCACTCCGAACCTGCACCCGCACCTATCTTGCGTCACGTCACTCCTCATACTTGCTGACTAACTTCGCGATATGCTATAAGGCTTGCTTTGCCGTGACCGCGATTTCTCGACATGATAGCGCGGCTCGCGGTGTGGCCTCTGTTAAGACGGCTCACACAAGCTGCAAGGTAACCTCGGTAGAAGCAGTCAGGATTGTAGTTGCCTTCAAAGCGGCTCCGGAAGCTGGTAGCGAAGCGTCGTTCTGATTCCTGACTGCCGTATTCCAAACTCTAAAAGGGAGTAGTCATAAAAGGCATTATGAAACCTGGTACCGTTCTCGCAATGATACCGAGTGCAATCAGAGCAGGCGCGAATGCTGTCCTGCAGCGTCGGACGCTGTTGTTCATCTCAATGGCGTTTGCGGCTGTGACCGGCAATGCTTCGGCCGCGCTGGCGCAAGCTCGTGAGGCTGCAGGAACGCATCAACCCGGCGGCGAGGCAAACCTGAAACTGCCCGACTTGTCACAAGTCAAATTCATGGGAGTCGATGGACACACGCTGCTGCTGTTTGGTCTGGTCATCTGCGTCCTCGGTCTGTTATTCGGTCTGGCCATCTACACCCGCTTGAAGAACCTGCCGGTGCACAAGGCGATGCTCGAGATCTCGGAGCTGATCTACGAGACTTGCAAGACCTACCTGATCACCCAGGGCAAGTTCATTCTGATCCTCGAAGCTTTCATCGCCGTCATCATCGCAATGTACTTCGGCTTGCTGCTCAAGTTCGAGGCAGTGCGGGTGATCATCATTCTTCTGTTCAGCCTCGTTGGCATCGCCGGCAGTTATGGCGTCGCGTGGTTCGGCATTCGAGTGAACACGTTTGCGAACTCGCGAACGGCTTTTGCCAGCCTCGAGAGCAAGCCCTACCCGATTTATACCATCCCCCTGCAAGCCGGCATGAGCATCGGCATGATGCTGATCAGCGTCGAGTTGTTTATCATGCTTTGCATCCTGCTGTTCATTCCGGGTGATTATGCAGGCCCGTGCTTCATCGGATTCGCGATCGGCGAGTCGCTCGGCGCTGCGGCGCTTAGAATCGCCGGCGGCATCTTCACGAAGATCGCCGATATCGGCTCGGACCTGATGAAAATCGTCTTCAAGATCAAGGAAGACGACGCGCGGAATCCCGGCGTGATCGCCGACTGCACCGGCGACAACGCAGGCGACTCGGTTGGTCCCACAGCGGACGGTTTTGAAACCTACGGCGTGACGGGCGTGGCGCTGATCACCTTCATCCTTCTCGCCGTGAGCAACCAGACGATTCAGGTACAACTTCTCGTTTGGATCTTCGTGATGCGCATTATGATGGTCATAGCGAGCGCCGTATCGTATTTCGTCAACGAAGCCATCTCCAAGGCCCGGTACGCACAGGCGAGCGAGATGAACTTCGAAGCTCCGCTCACATCGCTGGTATGGATCACTTCGATTGTCTCCATCGTCCTGACCTACGTCGTGTCCTATCTAATCATCCCGATGCTCGGCGGAAACGCAACGCTGTGGTGGAAGCTTGCGACGATCATTTCGTGCGGAACGCTTGCGGGCGCGGTAATCCCGGAACTGGTCAAGGTCTTCACTTCAACCAACTCGGCGCACGTTAAGGCGGTCGTCACGTCGTCGCGCGAAGGCGGGCCGTCACTCAACATCTTGTCGGGCCTGGTTGCGGGCAACTTTTCAGCCTACTGGCTCGGAATAAGCATAGTCGGCCTGATGTCTATTGCTTTCTACTTCAGCACGCTGGGACTGGGCGCGGCGCTTCCGGGCTTAATCTCTCCGCTCATGCTTGCGCCCGCGGTATTCGCTTTCGGTCTTGTGGCGTTCGGTTTTCTGGGAATGGGACCAGTGACCATCGCCGTAGACTCGTATGGACCGGTGACCGACAACGCACAGTCGGTCTACGAGCTATCGCTCATCGAGCAACTGCCCAATGTCGTCGAGGAGGTCAAGAGAGATTTCAACATCGATGTGAACTTCGACAGGGCTAAGCATCTGCTCGAAGAGAACGACGGCGCGGGCAATACCTTCAAAGCGACGGCCAAGCCTGTGCTGATCGGCACGGCAGTGGTTGGCGCGACGACGATGATCTTTTCGATCATTATGGCGCTCACGAACGGGCTGACCACTAACACGGATAAGCTGTCGCTGCTGCACGCCCCGTTCTTTCTGGGGCTGATCACCGGCGGCGCCATCATCTACTGGTTCACCGGCGCGTCAATGCAGGCAGTGACGACTGGCGCTTATCGCGCGGTCCAGTACATCAAAGCCAACATCCAATTGGAAGGCGTCGAAAAGGCATCCGTGGAAGACAGTAAGAAGGTGGTGCAGATCTGCACGCAGTATGCGCAGAAGGGAATGTTCAACATCTTTCTGACGGTGTTCTTTTCCACATTGGCTTTTGCCTTTGTCGAACCGTTCTTCTTCATTGGCTATCTGATTTCGATCGCCATCTTCGGGTTGTATCAGGCGATCTTCATGGCTAACGCAGGCGCCTCCTGGGACAACGCGAAGAAGATCGTCGAAGTGGAGCTCAAACAAAAGGGCACGGCTCTACACGACGCGACGGTAGTCGGTGACACGGTGGGCGATCCGTTCAAGGACACGTCTTCAGTAGCGCTGAACCCGGTCATCAAGTTCACCACGCTGTTTGGTCTGCTTGCGGTAGAGCTGGCCGTGAAGCTAACGATCGACGCGGGCCCGATGGTCAGTCATCTTCTGGCGGCGGCCTTCTTCTTGGTGTCCACGATCTTCGTCTGGCGCTCGTTCTACGCAATGCGGATTGAAAGTGAGGAGTGATGGGTGAGGTCCGTAGTCCGTAGTCCGTAGTCAGTAGCTCAAATGCGGGGGCCACTGACTACTGACTACGGACTACGGACCACGAACCATCACGCAAAAGGATCGGTGTTACTTGCGACGATCTTACTTCGACCGTCATAATTGCTTCACGCATTCGGGAGATCACTAATGGCAGAGCGAGATAAAGTTATTAAGAGCGGGCAGCTAACCTTGCCACGCATTTTGTTCCTGGTCGTAATCGGAGGCATCATAGTCTTCACCGTCTACGCGGGAGGGGTCTACTTGAGCATTGGCTACTGGGGCCTCACCATCGCCATCTGCGGCCTGCTCTTTCTGATTGCAATTGACTACGGCGTGAAGATGGATAAAGTGAACCTCACGGTAGAACCGGCTCCAGCAGCGGCGGCGGCGATGGAGCCTACCGGCGCAGCAACGCCGAGCCTGAAGACCACCTTGGGCGAGGCGCGGCCGAAGAAGCGCACCAGCCGTCCCGCCAAGCGCAGACGATGAGATTAAGCGTAGAGGGAATCTGAACCCGTGTGGGCGTCCTTCAGTTGGCGCCCGTTCTCACTAAACCAGCGTTCGTTTGCCCTTACGGGGCGCCCACCTACGGACGCCCGTAGTAGTTCATCGCTTTTCACCTGCTCTCTGGCTCCTAAGGGATGAGTGAAACGATCAGTCAAACCGCGACCACGGAAACAGCTAACGGTCTTCGAACGATTTTAGACAATCCGGGGCTGTTGTGGCTCGACCTGGACGATCCGATGAGCCACGTCCTGGATGATCTCGCGGCTCGCTACGGATTTCACGAGCTCGCGATTGAAGACTGCCGCCATCACATTCAACTCGCCAAGCTCGATTACTACGACGGCTACTCCTTCCTGATCATCAACTCAACTCACTACACCGAGCAGCCATGCGAGGTGCGCGTTCGTGAGATCGACGCGTTTATCGGAAGCGACTACATCGTCACCGTCCACGACGGGCCGAGCCGCGCGGTCAACGAGATTCAAAAGCGGGTTGCTTCAAGCACAAAGCATTTCGAACGCCCCGATCAAGTGCTTCACGCAGTTATCGACGTCGTGGTGGACCGCTATCTGCCGACGCTCGACCACATTGGCGACACGATAGACAAGGTCGAAGATGACCTTCTGATTAACCCTGACGTCACGCTTCTGTCGACGATCTTCGATCTTAAGCGCGGATTGTTACAGTTCAGGCGAGCGGTCGCGTCCCAGCGCGAGCTTCTCAACATGCTGATCCGCGACGACACGCCCTTCGTTCATGAGGACATGCGCGTCTACTTTCGCGACGTGTACGACCACGCGGTTCGCGCGATGGATATGGTTGAAACCTACCGCGATCTGTTAACCGGCGGACTCGATATCTACCTTACGCAGATGGCAAACCGCACGAACGACATCGTGAAAGGGCTCACCATTCTGGCGACGATCATGTTGCCGCTGACGCTGGTGACCGGCTACTTCGGGATGAACTTTGAGTTCATCCCTTTATTGAAAGAGCCAAACGGCATTTGGTACACGACAGGGGTCCTGCTGTTCATCACGGTTTCTATGCTGGCCTTCTTCAAGCATAAGAAGTGGCTGTGACGAGGTTGGAGCCCGCCTTCCCCTTCGTGAAGTCAACGATCCACCATCAGGTTCGCGGGACGGAAAGTGGTATCACCA
>JBGQGO010000313.1:0-6633 GCA_041497455.1 Blastocatellia bacterium
CAGAGTCGATCCGCGAGGCGAGCTTGCTCCGCGCGATGTCGTCGCGAGAGCCATCTCAGCCGAGATGCTGCGGAGCGGGACGACCCACGTGTTTCTCGACCTGAGCCATCTGCCCCACGAGATGGTCCGGAGTCGTTTCCCGACAATCGATGCATACTGCAGCAAAGCTGGGCTCGATATGACCCTTGATCCGCTGCCGGTAGCCCCGGCCGCGCACTACTTGATGGGCGGAGTGCAAACCAATCTCTGGGGCGAAACAAGCGTGCCCGGACTCTATGCGTGCGGCGAAGTTGCATGCACCGGAGTTCACGGAGCGAACAGGCTGGCAAGCAACTCGCTGTTGGAGGGCCTGGTGTTTGGCGCTCGTATTGTCAAGCGCACCACCCGCGCGGCAGCGCGCGAAACTGCACAGCCGGATGCGAATGCATTTCGCATCAGCGAGCCTGCGTCCGTCTCCCCCAATCAGAGACGAGTTGAGAAACCATCTCTGGCGGCGTTGCAGAAGCTGATGTGGGATCAGGTCGGTCTTGTGCGCGACGCAGCCGGTCTTAGGGCCGCGCGAACTGAACTGGCCGTCTGGCAGAACGTTTTGCCTGAACCGCGCACGCCCGCGGAGCATGAATTGAAGAACATGATATTGATCGGCAGCTTGATGGCGACGGCAGCGCTCAAGCGACGAGAGAGCCGCGGCGGTCACTGTCGCAGCGACTTCCCTGATGCGGATCCGCAATGGCGACGCCACATTGTTTTGTCGAAAGCTGCGGCCGCGCGTTGCGCGAAGGAGGTCAAGTGACCAAGATCGAACTTCAACTATCTGACTACATGACCGAAAGCGGGTTGCGCCGGCTCGTAGAGCAGGCCGTGGAAGAAGACCTGGGACGAGGCGATGTCACCAGCGATCTCCTTGTTCCATCCGATGCCACTGCGCGAGCAGTGTTACGAAGCCGGAGCCAGGGTGTGATTGCCGGGCTTGATGTTGCCGCGATGGTGTTCGGTGTAACGGATGCGCAAGTGCAGTTTGCTGCTCTGATCAGAGACGGCGACGCTGTTGCTCCAGGTCAGGAACTCGGCGTGATTTCGGGCGCGGCCCGCAGCCTGCTGCGCGGCGAACGGGTCGCGCTCAACTTCCTGCAGCGGTTGAGCGGTATCGCGACGCTGACATCTCGCTACGTGGAGGCTGTGCGAGGCACGCGGGCTCGCATCGTCGACACACGTAAGACGACTCCCGGTCTGCGTTCACTGGAAAAGTATGCAGTCCGTGCCGGCGGCGGCTTCAATCACCGGCGCGATCTGAGCGGCGCGATGATGATAAAGGACAACCATCTCGCCGTTATCGGAGCCCTTGGACTTTCCCTCACCGAAGCGATCAAACAAGCGCGCGAGTCGCTGCCGCACACGCTGAAGATTGAGATTGAAGTTGACCGGCTCGATCAGATTCCCGAGGCTCTCGCCGCCGGCGCGGACATAATCTTGCTCGACAACATGTCGACTGAGGACTTGAGCAGGGCCGTGGCGGCGATCAACGGGCGGGCTATCATTGAAGCTTCAGGCGGAGTGAATCTCCGCACGATCTCGGAGATCGCGGCGACCGGCGTCGATGTTATTTCGGTGGGCGCGCTTACGCATTCGGCGCCAGCGTTGGACATCGGATTGGATTTCGAGCTCGAGACGGTCCAGGGCGTTACTTTTCCTCGCCGCCACGCGTGATAAGGATCTGGGTTCCTTCGCCAATGCGCATTATCACGACACCAATGTCTCCGGCCTGCAAAATGGTCGGACCGGCTATCGAGACCTTTTTTTTAGCGACTCTTAGTTTTGCTACGTACCAGTCGGCGACCTTCCCTGCTGAGTCATCGGACTGCAACGTAAGCACTCTCTTACCACCTTCCGCTCGCATCGACATTGTTTCGCGCGCTCTGGGGTAGATCAGCGATTGATCGATTGCCGATTGGCCATCGATTCCCGGCGGCGCAGGTGGAGCGGGCGGTATGGGCGGTATAGATGGGATGGGCGGCGCCGACGCGGTTGGTGGGAGTGGGGGCGGTGGAATGCCTTCTGGTGGACCCAGTCCGAAATTCAAAAACGCCAGCAAACCCGCAAGCGCAAGTATCATCAACGCCAACATGCTGACAAGGATAATCAGATTGCGCTTCTGTGTCTTTTGTCTCAGGTCGTTAGTTTGCGGAGCCGGCGGCAACTCAAAGGGAGCCATGTAAGCGGGGGTCGTCAGGGATTGTCCAACGGGACTGGTGGGAACCTGAACGCTGGGCTGCTGGTCGAACCTCTTTGTAGCCGCTTCCGATAGAGGAGTGGCCTTTCCGCAGGCCCGGCAGAACTTGGCGGTTTCCTCAAGCAGGCTTGTGCCGCAGTTGTCGCAGTACACGGTTCCCATAACACCAACTACCTCGCCCTGTAGAGACTGGGAAAGTCTTTGCGAAGGTTCGCAACCTTGGGAAGGTCGTTCATCACTATGTAAGGCTCGTCCGGATGATGAACTACGTAGTCCTGATGGTAAGCTTCAGCTACATAAAACGTACTGCCGATGCCGACCGCCGTTACAATTGGACGCTCAAACACCTTGGCCTGATTGAGCTGGCCAATGTAGGCTTGCGCTATGCGCTTTTGGTCTTCGTTAGAGCAAAAGATAGCCGAGCGATATTGTGTGCCCGTATCCGGTCCTTGCCGGTTTAGCTGCGTTGGGTCATGGGCCACAGAAAAGAACACCTTGAGAAGCTGGCCATACGAGATCTGCGACGGATCATACTTGATGCGAACGGACTCGGCGTGCCCGGTCTGGCCGCTCGAGACGATCTCATAATGAGCAGTGCGCGCTGATCCCCCGGCGTATCCGGAATCGACGTCAATTACTCCCTTAACGTGTTCGAACACGGCTTCGATGCCCCAAAAACAGCCTCCGGCCAGAACGGCGGTTTGCTCGCCTTTTGCCGCGGCCAGGGGTGCGTCTACGGCCGGGTCCGGGATAGCAACAGTAGCCGTAGCCACGTTGCAGCCCAGCGTGATGACAACAGGAACGAGAGCAAGAATTCTAAAACAGCGACGGGTCATATATCCTACCTTTCAAGCGGACTGGGCTTATCAGTCCAGGTCATAGAAGCGAGAGAGCCGTTAGATCCTGAACCCTGCCGATGACGGCTTCCTCTGCCACGCTACATGATAATCGGCCGTGCTATTGAGTTCGTCAACAGAATGGCGTGCGCGTCAGACTTTCACACATAACAAAGAGTTCTCTGCCGCCTACCAGGTCGAGTCGATCATCCATCCTCCACCTTCCATCCTCCATCTTCCATCCTCCACGCTCGACCTTCGACGCCACCTCACGCTGTCCGGTCGGATTGAACTCAGGCGTTAGCGCTCTCATTTGAATTGAGGCATAATTGACCAACGAATCAACAAGGAAGAGGGGTGACTCCATGACTAAGCCTGCCAGACTCGTCGTCTCAATCCTGATGCTTGCACTTGTGAGCCTGCCGCCCATAGCCCGGGCGCGCTTTCAAGAAGCGCTTGAATACCACATCATCAAGACAGATCAGGAAAACAAGTTAGTCCCCTGGTACTCTTCCAACCTTGGCGAAGCATACGATCACAATATCCGGCTGGTCTGGGATTTCTGGAGGAACATGAAGAGTTGCCCGAACGGTGTGAAGTACTATCTGCAGCACCGGATCTGGCAGGAGGGCGACGATACTCACGGGTTAGGCGCGGATCAAATTGGTATGACGCTGTCCTCCTGGAAGCTGCTGTACCAGTACCTGGGCGACTCGGCGGTGAAAGACGACATCATCTACATCGCCGACTACTATCTCGCGCACTCCTTGAGCCCACCCACCGACAAGTGGCCCAACGTCCCCTATCCCTACAACATCGACCTGCACTCGGGCGTTTACGACGGAGATCTGCAAGGCGGCAAGAACTTCTTTCAGCCGGACAAGGCAGCCTTGTTCGCGGCGGAGCTAATCGACCTATACAAGATCACCGGCTCACGCAAATATCTGGATGCCGCGACGATGATTGCCAACACCCTTGCCGATAAGATCGAACCAGGAGATGGAGAGAATTCACCGTGGCCCTACCGCGTGAATACACGGAAAGATAAGGTACATAAGGTCGTCAAGGATGGAGTTGTTTACAGCGCATCCTACACTACGAGCTGGACTGGTGCGTTGCGGCTCTTTGACGACTTAATCGTGCTCGACGAAGGCCGGATTGCTGACTACCAGAGAGCTCGCCGCATGCTGGTCGAGTGGATCAAGGCTTATCCCCTAAGGACCAACCGGTGGGGTCCATTCTTCGAGGACATTCCCACTGAAGTCGATTCCGACACCGAGAGCAACGCCGACACTATGGCTGCCTATATCCTGGAGCACCCCAACTGGGACTCTGATTGGCGGCAGCAAGCAGAAGGCATTCTCAATTGGTCATTCAACACGTTTGGCAATCGAGGCTGGATCAGCTATGGCGTAGTGCCGATCAACGAGCAGACGGCTTTTATGGTCCCTGGCAACAGTCACAGCTCCCGGCACGCTGCGGTGGAGCTGCTATTTGCTGAAAGGACCGGGGATCAGTCGTGGAAGGCCGGCGCGATCGGACGCCTGAACTGGGCGACCTATATGGTGAATGAAGACGGAAAGAATCGCTATCCGGAAGGCCACATCTGGTTAACCGATGGCTATGGGGACTACGTGCGTCACTATTTGCGCGCGATGGCCGCGTCGCCTGATCTCGCGCCCGACGATCAGAATCACCTTCTGCGAACGTCCTCAGTGATTAAGAAGATCAAGTACAAGCAGGATTCAATCACCTACACGAAGTTCGATGAGCGCTCGCAAGAGCGCTTCAAGTTGGGAGCCTGGGAACCCGGATCAATCGAAGGGGGCGAAATGCACTGGGATGCCCTCACCAGGGTATTGAGCGTAACAGCCACCAGCAAGGCTGTTTTTATTTCAAGGCGTGTACAAGGCGCAGGACAAGTAGCGCCCGCCGGTGAAAGATGAGAAGGCTCAACCAGATCCGGATGAGCAACTCCGTGGCGAGGTCCCTCAGACCTGGTATCCCATATTGCCGGGCTTTCCAATGGAAGCTCCTTCAGAACGCGGAATCTTTTCGGAGAGGTCAACCCGCCGGGCGTCAGTCTCTTGGTCTCAGGCAAAGGACCAATACTCAGCTAGCGCCTACCTCTGATAAAGTTCGACGATATGATACGGCGCAAGAGCGTAAAACACGGCTGCAAGCAGACTCGACCACGGAGACAGGAATGATCGGCTGAGGGCAAACATCGCAAGACCGGAGAACAACAATCCACTCTCAGTAGTTGAATTGTGCTCTTGAGGATCAGTCTGTGTCCCGGCTGACAAGTTGCGCGTCATTCGCTCGTGATTCTTATGTCCTGGGCGAAACTGTGTCAAGCTCGACTTATTCGGACGCCTCATAGTAGAATTCGCGACTCGACAATCAGGCAGTTAATTCGCGAAATGAAGTTAACTGAACGGAACTTCGGCCTACCGATATTCGCGCTGATCATCGGCGCGTTTCTTTTCGTAGGGTCCCAGCGTCTTGGCGCTGTTCCTCTTCCAGACAGCGGCGACGAATCAATGATACTTCAGGTTCCTTACGAAATTCTCAATCGGGGACTCTTTGCGTGGCCGATGTACCGGTACCTCGGCGGTAACATCGAAAACACATGGCACTCGTTCAGACCAGTTTACTACCTGTCAATGACCGCGTTCTTCAAGGTATTCGGCTGGGGGCTGCTTCAAGGACGCGCGTTCAATTTGATGGCCGCCGTCTTGGTGCTGGGGGTCGTGTTCTTGATCGGCCGAAGATTGTTTGACTGGCGAGTCGGGCTGTTGGCTGTCGTTATGCTGATCTCCGACAATACCTTCGTCGAACGCAGCCGAATGGTGCGCAACGAATACCTTGGCGCGATGTTCGCGTTGCTGGCTTTCTACCTTTTCGAGGCGGCCGAGCAGCGCAAGCGCGGCTGGCTATATGCCGCGTCAGGCCTGGCCGCCGGCGCCGGCGTAATGACCCACACTAATACTCTTTACATCCTCGGCGCGATCGTTTTGTTGATGCTGCTGAAGCACGGTTGGCGGGCGCTTGCCAGGCGTTCAACCTACCTGTTTGTGGGGAGCGCGTTAGTGGTGATGGCTTACGAGATCGTTTACGACGTTATAGACTACGCGAATGTCAGGCTGCAGTACCACGGGGACAGGGCGCACTTCGGCCGGGTTTCATCGTCGGGACTCTGGCAAAACGTGTTGGACGAGCCCGCACGTTACAAGGACTGGGCCGCCGGGAGTTTGTTGCTCTCGGACGTGCCTCGAACGCTGCAACATGTGTTTCAGGCGCTTACGGTCGTCGCGCTCGTTTACGTGATTGCGGCGTGCGTACACCAGTTCAGCCGCGCGAAGGCTGTCGACGACTCTCGCGCACGGGTTCTCGTGGTTACTTTGATAGCGATGCTCTTTCTAGCAATCGCGACGGGGCGCCGGCGGAAGTACGCAATATACATGGCTTATCTCACTCCGTGGTTCGCGCTCTGCGTTGGCGTTCTGTTGCGCGATGGAGTTGAGCGACTGGGCCGCTTGCGTTCGAAGCCCTGGCGAATCGCAG
>JBGQGO010000314.1:0-6605 GCA_041497455.1 Blastocatellia bacterium
CCGGGAATGGCACCGAACGCAACCGTTCACTCGCGGCGCGCCTTGCTCAGCCCGGGAGACGGACGAACCGGCGGTGAAGGCGCCGCTTAAGAATGCGATGAACAACACGCTTGCAAAGGTCCGATGCATAACGTCGTCTCCTTCGAGCACGCTGAATAAGTCGGCCCGGATGGCCCGCCACAAACACTGCCGTCTCTGGCGGGCGCTAACTTCGCAAGTTGATCCCCTAATATGATACGAGGGCTTGATCTCTTGATCTATGACGGCCGTCACAGGGGCTGGTGAGTGGGGTCACGACTCGTCTTATGCCAACACGGGAATCTGCCTTTACCAATACTTCCAGCGCGGGACCACGTGTTCTTCGAAGGCGAACGGGTTTTCAGCGCCCGCATTGACCACGACCCGAACCCAGCCGACCAGGGGCGAGCCCGGAACTTGCAGCCGCGTGAGGTTTTCCAAACGCTGACCCGTCGTGCGCCGTACCAACGGGTGATCTACGATGTAGTCGTGGCCGTCCCCATGCGCCAGGAGCACCGGCCGTGCAAACCGTTCGGCCTCTTCCTCAACCGCCGTGATGAACGGCTCAAAGGCCTGGCGGCCGGGGTCGTCAGGTTCTTCGAGTGCCGCGTTCCCGTGGAAGCTGATGACAACCGCTGAGGCGTTCAAGTTCCTGGCCTCGGCGAACGTCTCGCGCACCCACGCCGCTGCCGCCTCCGTCCTCCGTCTCGAGGCGTCGTCGTCGGCCCCGGTGCGCGCGGGGAACGGTTTCATGCCGTTCTTGCTACCCACGATATGAACAGTCGCGAAGACGATTCCCTCGTGTAGCCAGCGGGCGTTCTCGACGAACTCGGAGAACGGCTCGCGGCCCGCCTGACTGACCAGCGGCAGCGTGGTTCCGCCCAGACTGCGGGTCGGATTCTCGAAGAAGATCTGCCGTATCCGATTCAGCCGATCTTGAGGCAAGAAGCCGCCGGATCCAGGCTCCCAGCAATCCGTCCATTCGTTGTCGCCCGGGATGTAAATCACCGGATGCCGGAGGGCGTTGAACTCGTTGAGAGTTTGGCGGTAGCGCTCGTCGGTGCAGGGCCGCCAGAAGATGTCGCCTACGTCGATGACCCAACTGAGGTCGTTGGCGTCGAGCGTCTGAAGGACGAGGCGGTACTGAAGTTCTTCCCACGCGTAGTAGGGAGCGTCGCCCATAACGGCGAAGGAAAAGGTCCCTGGTGGATTCGGCGTCGGCGCTTCGGGACCGCGGGTGATCAGGAACACGACGACGAGCACTAGTAGGATTGCTCCCAGGAACCATGTCTTCCGGCGCTTAAGCACGTCAGCTACTCCGTTCGGCAAATTCCATTTGCCCTGAGGCGCACTCCGCTTTCTTGAGTTCGTTCCGTGGCAGCCCTACGGCTGGGATGGCGACTTGTACACCTTGCCGGCTTTCATCACAAACGCCACGCGAGTCAGCGCTTTGATGTCATCGACAGGATTGCCCTCGACGGCGATGATGTCCGCAAGCTTGCCGGGCTCGATTGAACCGATTTGTTTTTCCATCCTCAACAACTCGGAAGCGCGGACGGTAGCCGAGCGGATGGCCTCGAGCGGTTTCATTCCGTACTCAACCATCCTCACGAACTCGCGCGCTGAAGTGCCGTGCTCGAACGCGCCCACGTCTGTTCCGAAGCATATCTTCACTCCCATCTTCATCGCCTTTTGAAAAACTTCCTTATGATGAGCGACGATTCGACGCCGCAGCTCAGTGTCGTCTTCCGCGGATTCGGGCAAGTAGACCGAGAGCGTCGGGCACCAGAACGTGCCGTGCTCGACCAGCAGCTTCAACGTTTCGTCGTCCATCAACATTCCGTGCTCGATCGAGCGCACCCCGCCGCGAATCGCGTTCTTCGCACCGTCGCCCCCATAAGCGTGAGCCGATACGTCGCGATGCCAGCGACCAGCTTCGGCCACAACGGCTTTGACTTCATCGAGCGACACCTGGCTGAGCGAGTCAAGAGTCACCGGATCAACGTGCCTCAGCGTGCCGGTCGCGTAGACCTTGATCCAGTCGGCTCCGTATTTCACCTCGCGGCGAATTTCGGCGATCATCGCATCGCGCGAGTCAGTCAGCGTCGCCGGCTCGGGGATCTGAATGTCGGGATTCAGACCCGCGTTGTTCATGTGCCCGCCGGTGATCGTCAGCGCGTATGTCGATACAAACAAGCGCGGGCCGGGAATGATCCCTCGATTGATTCCGTCGCGAATAGCCACGTCCGCGAAGCCCGCGCCTTCGCTGTCGAGGTCGCGCATAGTGGTGAACCCGGCTTCCAGATCTCGTTTAACCGCAGCCACTCCTTGCACGGTGCGGAAGGCTTGCGACTTGGTGACGACCGGCGGCGCGCCCCGTTCGTCTTCGGGCTGAAGCAAGACGTGAGTGTGGCAATCGATCAGCCCCGGCAACACGGTGTACGCCGAAAGGTCGATGACTTTCGCTCCGCTGGGAATGCTGAGTCCTGCGCCAACCTGCTCGATTCGTTCGCCCCGCACGATGATGATCGCGTTCTGCGTGACCGAGCCGTCAACAGGATTGATCAGGCGCCCGCATCTTATCGCAGTGACGGCGTTCGATTGGGCGAACGCGAACGACGACAGGAGAAGAATCAAGGCGAGGAAGAGGGACTTCGAAGCGCGCGCGTTGAGCATGGCCGTTTCACCTTTGGTTGAGTATTGGGAGGAAGGTCTTGATTATCCGAAAGCACGCCGCGAGTCAAGCGCTTTGCCCACCCCACCGTATCGCAGCCAGCCCGATGATCGAGTTTTCTTTGCGGATGTCACTGAGATCCCTCTGCGTTCCTCTGCGTCCTCTGCGGTTAAGTCCGGGGAGATAGGAGAATCTAACCGCAGAGGACGCAGAGGAACACAGAGAAGAGCACTTTGCGAACAGTTTTGAGGATCTGCGACCAAGTAGTCTGCTCCGCTGATCATCCGAACGGTCAGGAGTCCACGAGGTGATGTCTTCGGCGAGATTGCACCCCACTGTGTGCGGTGGATATACTTGCCGTCCAATTCAGGAGGATCACAATGCACCGTCACATGCTCAAGACAATCACCGGAATAGTTGCGTCTCTAATCGTCGCGCTCAACGGCGTCGCTCCGGCGGCTCTCGCTCAAGCGAATGGGAAGGCCCGCTCGCTTCGCGGGTTCTCCGATGCCAGCGCCGCGGCCGAAATCGGCTGGGAAGAAAAGATGCGGGCGATTCCCAAGCCCGAGCTTTTGCGCGAGTACATGAAACGTCTCTCCGCTGAGCCTCATCACGCCGGCTCGGCTTACGACAAGCAGAACGCCGAATACATTCGCGACAAGTTCAAGTCGTGGGGAATCAACGCGAAGCTCGAAGAGTTCGAGGTGCTGTTTCCGATTCCGACCGAACGAGTGCTCGAGATGACCGAGCCGACTCGCTTCCGCGCGACGCTGAAAGAGCCGGCGATCCCCGAAGACCCGGACTCGGGCGATACGAATCAACTGCCGACCTACAACGCTTATTCGATAGACGGCGACGTGACCGGCCAGCTCGTTTACGCGAACTACGGAGTGCCCGCGGACTACGATGAGCTTGCCAGGCTTGGTGTCGACGTCAAAGGCAAGATAGTCATCACTCGTTACGGCGGAAGCTGGCGCGGCATCAAGCCAAAGGTCGCCGCCGAGCACGGCGCCATCGGCTGCTTGATCTACTCCGATCCTAGAGACGACGGCTACTATCAAGGCGACGTCTTCCCGAAGGGACCGTATCGGCCCGAACAAGGCGCGCAGCGAGGCTCGGTGATGGATATGCCTATTCATCCGGGCGATCCGCTGACTCCAGGTTGGGGCGCGGTGAAGGGCGCGCGTCGAATTCCACGCGCAGAGGCGGAAGTCATCACCAAGATTCCGGTGCTGCCGATTTCTTACGGCGATGCCTTGCCGATGCTTCGTGAGCTGACCGGCCCGGTAGCGCCCGATGCGTGGCGCGGCGCGCTGCCGATTACTTATCACGTCGGCTCCGGACCTGCGCGAGTGCATTTGAAAGTTTCGTTCGATTGGTCGATGAAGACGCTCTACGACGTTGTCGCTCGAATCGAAGGCGGCGCCTATCCCGATGAGTGGGTGATCTTCGGTAATCATCACGACGCATGGGTGAATGGAGCGGACGATCCCACAAGCGGCCAGGTCACGCTTATGGAAACCGGCCGCGCGCTGGGCGAGTTGCTCAAGCAAGGGTGGCGGCCGAAACGCACGATCATCCTGTGCGCGTGGGACGGCGAGGAGGAGGGACTGTTGGGGTCGACCGAATGGGTGGAAACTCACGAGGATGAGCTCAAGCAAAAAGCCGTCGCCTATTTGAACTCCGACAGCACCAGCAAAGGGAGGTTGAACGTTGGGGGTTCGCATTCGCTCGAGCGCCTTATCAACGAGGTCGCTCGCGATGTGCAGCAGCCCGCCGCCATCAGTACCTCGATCGGTAGCGAGCTTGGCTCTAAGAAGTCTGTTTGGGACGCGATGAAGGAGCGCCGCGTTGAACAGGCGCGAACCGACGAAGACAAGAAAGAGTTGAACGAGCGCGCGGACCTTCGCATCGGCGCGCTGGGTTCGGGCTCGGACTACACGCCGTTTTTGCAGCACCTGGGAATCGCTTCAATGAATACGGGCTTCGGCGGGGAAGGCGGAGGCGGCGTGTATCACTCGATCTACGATTCGTTCGCCTGGTACATGAAGTTTGGAGACCCGGCGTTTGAACACGGCCGTGCGCTGTCTCAAGTGAATGGCACGATCGTGATGAGGCTCGCTGATGCCGAGGTGCTTCCGTTTGAGTTCACCAATCTCGCGGAGACGATAGGCCGGTACCTGGATGAAATCGACAAGCTCACGATGAGAGGAAAGCCGCAGAGAGATATCGATCTCTCGCCTTTGAAGTCGGCGGTGAAATCGCTCGCTGAGGCGGCGCGCAGGTATGAGGACGCGCTTGGAAAAGCGAGCGCGAACGGCTTCAAGCAGGTGAAGCAAGCGAAGGCGCTCAACGAACTGCTCTATCAATCCGAGAGGAAGCTGACCAGTGAGCAAGGCTTGCCGCGGAGGCCGTGGTTCAGACATCAGATTTACGCGCCGGGCTTTTACACCGGCTACGGCGTGAAGACGATCCCCGGCGTGCGCGAAGCGATCGAAGAAAAGCACTGGGACGAAGTGGAGCCGGAGATGAAGAAGGCGACCGCTGCGATTCAAGCGCTCGCTTCGCAGATCGATGCGGCGGGTCGGTTGTTGGAGGGAAGATAGTAACATCGGGGGATCTTAACCGCAGAGGGACGCAGAGGGAAGAGGATCAAGCATATGAATCGCAAGCTCACAGCTCTCTTAGCACTAGCGATATTCTCGCTCAATGGGCTTCTATGCTTTGCCCAGGAGCATAAAGCCGCACCCGCCACTCGAGTCGCTAACATCGCTGAAACGCTTCACGGCGTTACCATCACCGACCCGTATCGATGGCTCGAAGACCAGGACAGCCCCGACACGCGAGCGTGGATCAACGCGCAAAACGAATACAGCGCGGCGATGCTTGGAGCTCTGCCGATTCGAACCAAGATTCGCGAACGCCTGACACAACTGCTGAAGATTGACACCATCGGTGTTCCGAGAGCCCGCGGCGGCCGCTACTTCTTTTCGAAGCGCCGCGCTGACCAGAACCAGTCGGTGATATACGTCAGAAACGGATTCAACGGGAAAGATGAAGTGTTGATCGATCCGAACACGATGAGCTCGGATCAGACGACATCGGTTGGGATTCAAGATATCTCGGAAGACGGCAAGCTGCTGGTGTACGGCGTGCGACAAGGCGGAGAAGATGAAGTCACCGTTAAGCTAATGGAGGTCGACACTCGTAAGGATCTTCCCGACCGCCTGCCGAAAGGCCGCATAGGAGTCTCGCTCAAGCCCGACAAGACCGGCTTCTATTATTCGCGATTCACTAACAACGTCGGCGGGCGCATCTTCTATCACGCGATGGGAACGGACCCGGCCAATGACACCGAGGTGTTCGGCAAGGGCTACGGCCCTCAAGTCTTCGTCGGAGTCAATGTCTCGCCCGACGGCCACTATCTTTTCCTCGTCGCGAGCCACGGTTCGGCGGGCGATAAGACTGAGCTTTACCTCCAGGACCTCAGGACCAATGGTCCGATCACGCCAATCGTCAACGACATCGACGCAGGCTTCTCGACGGACATCGCCAGCGATCATTTGTATCTGCTGACCAACTGGAACGCGCCTAACCGCCACGTCTTGGACGTCGATTTGAAGAAACCCGCGCGCGATAACTGGCGCGAGGTTGTTCCCGAAGGCCCATCGGTTATCAGTGGAGTGTCGGCGGTCGGCGGCAAGCTGTTCGTCAGTTATCTCGAGAACGTCGCCACCACGATCAAGATATTCGATCCGTCCGGCAAGCAGGTTCGCGAGATTGCTTTCCCGACGCTCGGCAGCTCGAGCGGGATGATCGGCGACTGGGACCGCGACGAAGGCTTTTACACCTTCAGCTCGTTCGCGCAGCCGACGACCATTTATCACTACTCGGTTGCTTCGGGTAAGCAGGA
>JBGQGO010000315.1:0-6605 GCA_041497455.1 Blastocatellia bacterium
AATTTGTACAGCGCGATTCCGTGGCTTCAACGCGCGATGACCGCGCCGCGATATGAATCTTACTTTTATCCGCACTTCAACCTCGGCCGCGTGTATGAATCGCTGGGACGCGCATACGACGCGCTGCGCGAGTACAAGGCGGCGATGGATTTGAATCCGAAGTACGCGCTTGCGCTTCGAGCGTTCAGAAAGTTGCAGGCGAAGCTGAATTAGTCGGGCAGAAGGAGAAGGGATCAGATGGATGGTTTTAGTTCCAGAGGCGGGTGGATCGAAGTAATCACCGGCGGCATGTTCAGCGGCAAGAGCGAAGAGCTGATCCGCCGCATTCGCCGCGCTGAGATAGCCCGCCAGCGCGCGCAGATTTTCAAACCCGCGATAGACGACCGCTTCGAGCTGAAAAGAGTGATCTCGCGCGACAATCGCGGGATGGACGCCATCGCCGTCACCAACGCTTCGGACCTTCGAGCCAACATCATGTTCGGAGTGAAAGTTGTCGGCATCGACGAAGTGCAATTCTTCGACGACGAAATCGTCAACGTGTGCATGGAGCTGGCGGACGGAGGCGTGCGAGTCATTGCGGCGGGGCTCGATCAGGATTATTTGCGGCGCCCGTTCGGCCCGATGCCGGCGCTTCTGGCGGTGGCCGAAGACGTTTCGAAGATGCACGCGGTGTGCGTTCGATGTGGAGGACTCGCGCACTACACGCAGCGCGTCGCGGGCGGCAACTCGCAGATTGAAATTGGCGACGGGACCTACGAAGCGCGCTGCCGGGTTTGCTACGAGCCCTATCAAGCCAATGAAACGCCCGTCCAGGAAACCAGCGAGCCGAGCAACGTTGTCACAATTCGCTGACCGAAGAAGCACTCGATGAACGTCTTCGAACTTACCCGCAAACTGATCTCCATCCCTTCAATCAGCGGCGATGAAAAGGCAGTCGCCGAGTTTCTCGCTGAATACCTCAGCGCCGCAGGGTTTGAAGTTCGGCTTCAAGAGGCTGCCGAAGGCCGGCCCAATGTCTACGCGCGGCGAGGCGATCCCGACGTTGTGCTCTCGACTCACACAGACACGGTTCCGCCTTATGTTGAGTTCCGCGAAGACGACGAGTTTATCTATGGCCGCGGCGCTTGCGACACCAAGGGCATCATCGCGGCGATGATCAAAGCCGGCGAAGCATTGATCGAAGCGGACGTGAACGACTTTGGTTTGCTCTTCGTCGTCGGCGAAGAAGCCGGCAGTCCGGGGGCGCACGCCGCCAACAGGATCCCTAATCGTGCGCGTTATCTGATCAACGGCGAGCCGACGGAGTCGAAGCTGGCGCTTGGCTCGAAAGGGGCTCTGAGAGCCATCCTCAGGGCGAGGGGCCGCGCGGCGCATTCCGCTTATCCGGAGATGGGCGAGTCGGCGATCGAGAAGCTGCTCGACGTTCTCAACGATCTTCGCCGCGCCGAGTTTCCGCGTGACGAGACGCTGGGCGCTACGACGATGAACATCGGGATGATCAAAGGCGGCGTCGCGGGCAACGTCATTCCGCCTGAGGCCGAAGCCGAGTTGATGTTCCGAGTCGTCACGAGCACCGGCTCGCTGAAAGGCATCATCGAAGGCGTCGTCGATTCGCGCGCCGAAGTCGAGTACACGTTCGGGTGCGACCCGGTTTTCACTGAGCGAATCGACGGATTTGAAACAGCAGTCGTCTCTTTCACGACAGACATTCCGCAACTCGGGAACTGGGGCAAGCCGCTGCTGTTCGGGCCAGGCTCGATACTCGATGCGCACACGCCGCATGAGAAGATTTTGAAGCGGGAACTAGCGAGAGCAGTCGGCACTTACCGGAAAATGGTGGTGAGTTTGAAAGCAAACAGTTCATAGCGGTATGGTCTCTTGGCGGCTTTGCGCCTTTGCGCCTTCGTGTGTCGGTTCGCGCAAAGGCGCAAAGAACTTAAGGTGATCGTCTGATGTCGAATAAGATTCCAGTCGGGGTCCTGGGCGCGACCGGCGCTGTTGGACAAAAGTTCGTTGCGCTACTCGAGAATCATCCGTGGTTCGAGCTGACCGAGCTTGCGGCTTCGGATCGCTCGGCGGGAAAGAGCTACAAGGAAGCGACCGTCTGGCGGCAGTACAAGCCGATCCCCGAGCGGTTGAAAGACCGAACGGTCAAGCCTTGTGAGCCGGCGCTCGATTGCCGCGTGGTTTTCTCCGGGCTCGATTCATCGGTGGCCGGTGAGATCGAAGAGAGCTTCGCGCGAGCGGGCTACGTCGTGTTGAGCAACTCCAAGAACCATCGCATGGACGATGATGTCCCGCTGCTTGTTCCCGAAGTCAACCCCGAGCATCTTGCTCTGATCAAAGTCCAGCGCGACCGGCGAGGCTGGTCCGGCGCGATCGTCACGAATCCCAACTGCTCGACGATCGGACTCGTGATGGCGCTTGCTCCAATTCATCGAGCGTTTGGTGTGAAGCGAGTGATCGTCACGACGATGCAAGCGCTGTCGGGCGCTGGATATCCCGGGCACTCGGCTATCGACATGCTCGGCAACGTGATTCCGTTCATCGGCGGCGAAGAAGACAAAGTCGAGACTGAGCCGCTAAAGATAATGGGAACGCTCGACGGCGAGGGAATCCGTTTCGCTGATTGCCGAATCAGCGCGCACACGAATCGCGTGTTCGTCGAAGATGGTCATATGGAATGCGTCTCGGTTGAGCTTGAAAGAAAGGCCAAACCTGATGAGGTCGCGCGAGTGCTCGCCGAGTTCAGCTCGCTTCCTCAAGAGTTGAAGCTGCCTTCCGCGCCTGAACGGCCGGTGATAGTGACTGACGAACGCGATCGCCCGCAGCCGCGGTTTGATCGCGATGCCGGAAACGGGATGAGCGCCGTGGTCGGCCGCATCCGTGAATGCCCAGTGTTTGATATTCGATTCGTCGTGCTGTCGCACAACACGATTCGCGGCGCTGCTGGCGCCGCAATCCTGAACGCCGAGCTGATGAAGGCCCAAGGAATGTTGGATTGAGTTCAGGGTTCAGGGTTCCGGGTTTCTGGTTTCTAGTTTCTGGTTCAGGGTTCAGAGTTCCGGGTTCAGGGTTAGAGTCCTGAGCACGGAACCACAAACCAGAAACCAGAAACCAGAAACCGCGAACCCTGAACCCGAAACCACGAACCCGAAACCCTGAACCACGAACCCGAAACCCGGAACCCACAATGATAGTAATGAAGTTCGGAGGCACGTCGGTCGAGGACGCGCCCTCAATCGAGCGCGTGGCTGAGATCATCCGCGTGCGGCTCAGCCTCAAGCCCATCATCGTCGTATCGGCGATGGGAAAGACCACCCGCAAGCTGCTCCAGGCTGCCGAAGCGTCTGCCGCCGGTGACAACCGAACCACGCTCGGCATCGTCGCCGATCTGAAGACCCGCCATCTGAGCGAAGCTCGCAGGCTCGTGAAACGCTCGGACGGCCGCGAGGTCTTTCCGCTAATCGAGAAGCATTTCGACGAATTGAAGAAGCTGCTCGAGGGCCTTGCGATACTGGGCGAAGTTCCGCCGCGGGGTCTGGATAAGATTCTTGCTTACGGTGAGCTTCTCTCATCGGCGGTCCTGACTGATGCGCTGTCCGAGCGTGGCATTCCAGCGCGCTTGCTCGACGCGCGCGAGTTGATCAAGACCGACGATCGTTACGGCTCGGCGTCTCCGCTGTTCGAGATCACCAATGAGAGATTGCGCGAAATGATTCCGCCTCTCATCGAAAGCGGCGTGGTGCCCGTCATTCAAGGCTTCATCGGTTCCTCACGAGACGGCGCGACGACGACGCTGGGGTTTGAAGGCTCGGACTACACCGCTACGATTATCGGCGCGGCGCTCGATGCCGATGATATTCAAATCTGGAAAGACGTGTCGGGACTGATGACCGCCGACCCCAAGGTTTTTGCGGGCGCGCGCACGGTCAAGCTCTGCTCTTTTGCGGAAGCTGCCGATCTGACTTTCTTCGGCGCGAAGGTGCTTCATCCGAAGGCGATCCATCCGGCAGCAAGAAAGAACATCCCGGTTCACATCTACAACTCGAAGCAGCCAGCCGCAGCCGGCACGGCAATCACCGCAGACACACCGCCGTGCGCGAATCTTATCAAGTCGATCACTTACAAGCGGCCGGTCACGATCATCAACGCGACCGCGGCTTCGAGCGCCGATGGATCGCGGTTCGTTTCAGCGGACGATCTGCTGAGAGTGTTTGTAGACACTCTTGCGAAGCGCCGCATCCAGCCGCTGATCACATCGGTGTCCGCTTCGAATGTCGTCCTTGCGCTCGACTCGCGCGAGTTGCGTCACGGCGGACGGGACTTGATAGAAGCGGTTTCTGATTTTGGCAGTGCGACGGCTGAACCGGGCCGGGCCATCGTCTCGATGGTTGGCGAGGGTGTGCGAAGTGAGCCTTCGCTTGTTGGCCGCGCTTTCAAGGCGATTGACGACACTGAGGTGGGCTTGATCTTGCACGGCTCGTCGCCGATCACGATGAGTTTCGTGGTGGCTGAACATGACGTCGAGAAGGTCATCGCAAGGTTGCACGACGTCTTCTTCGACCAGCTAGACCCGCAAGTTTTCCAATGACACGCTTCTCTTTTGCTGCATCGCTCTAGGCAGTCTGCACATCAACGTTTAGAATCTATCCTCAGTCAAGGGAGTCGTCGGAGCAAGTGGAAACATCAGGAGTTCGTAGTACGGCCTTTAGGCGGAAGTTCGTAGCGTCTCGCCGGCGTGAGTAGCATACCAACTTCCGCCTAAAGGTCGTACTACGAACTCGTCACGGGAGTAGAAAGGGACTTCGCGTTTTTGATGTCAGCAAAGAAACAAACGATCTTATCGTGTAGGGTGGCGGCCGTCGGGCTGCTGATGCTTTTGGTTCCTTCGCATATGGCAGCGCCGGAGCCCGTTGCAAAGAATTCGTGGCGAGGCATCACGCCTCTCCATTCATCGGCTGAGGATGTGGCGCGGGCGATCGGCGCGGAGCTTGAATCGCCCGACGCGATGTTGAGCGGACCATACAAAGTCGAAGGCGGCGAGGTGGCCTTCTCTTACCTCACGCCCAGCATCGCAAAGATCTATCGTGCTCCACGCTCGATGGTCGGCAAGGTGTTTACGATCTACTTCAAACCGGGCGAGCCGATGTCGCGTGCTGACCTGGCGCTAGGGCCCGGCTTCAAGCGTTGCATCGAGGAGCACGACCGGACCGTCTATTACTTCGTTAGCGACGCGGGAGTCGCCTACCGCCTTCGGCGCGACAGCGATCGAGTCGAGACCGTTATCTATCAACCTTCGCGTGTTGAGGTGCGCAGCCTCGCGGTGAACACCGAGTGTGTGTTTTAGGCAGGAGTCCGTAGTCAGTAGTCCGTAGTCAGAAACGGCAACTCACGGACCACGGACCACGGACCACGGACTACGGACCAAACATGAAGCTAGCACTACTCGGCTACGGAAAGATGGGACGGATGGTTGAGCAAGCGGCCGGGCGCGACGGCATCGAGGTCGTCGCCATCCTTGATCCCGTCTCGGGCTCGCGAGGTTCGCTGGGCGACGCCGATGTGTGCATAGACTTCACGGAGCCGGGCGCGGTGATCGAGAACATCAAGGCCGCGGCTGCTGCGCGCGTGGCGATGGTCGTGGGGACGACGGGATGGTACGGCCAGTTGGAAGAGGCTCGGGGTTTGGTTGAAGAGAGTGGCATCGGGCTGGTCTATGGTTCGAACTTCAGCGTCGGCGTAAACTTGATGTTCAAGATCACCCAGTACGCCGCTGAGTTGTTCAGCCGCTTTCCTTCACACGATCCGTTTATCGAAGAGGCGCATCACAAGTTCAAGAAGGACGCCCCGTCCGGCACGGCGGTCTTTCTGAAGCGCATCGTCGAGTCGCAATACGATCGCGAAGTGCCGACTTCAAGCACACGCGCGGGTTACTTACCGGGCAGGCACATCGTTGGGTTTGATTCCGAGGCTGACACGCTGACTATCGCTCACACGGCGCGGAGCCGCGCCGGGTTCGTGGAAGGAGCGCTGCTCGCTGCGCAGTGGATTGCCGGCCGCAAAGGTTTTTATGAGTTTTCAGAAATCATTGAGGAGCACTTGAAATAGATGCAGGATACATCGAACTTGAAAGGCTGCGGGACGGCGCTGGTTACGCCGTTCAAAGAAGACCTGTCGATCGACGAAGACGCGCTACGCAGATTCGTTGATTTTCAGATCACGGACGGCATCGATTTTCTGGTGCCTTGCGGAACGACTGGCGAAAGTCCGACTCTGAGCGACGCTGAGCACCGGCGTGTTGTGGAGATTGTGGTGGAAGAGGCTCGCGGACGCGTGCCGGTGATCGCAGGAGCGGGTGGCAACAACACCGCTCACGTCATCAAGCTTGCGCATGAGTGCGAACGCCTCGGGGTCGATGGATTGCTGTCGGTGACGCCTTACTACAACAAGCCCACGCAGGAAGGGTTGTATCAGCACTTCAAAGCGATCGCCGAGGCAACCTCGCTTCCGATCATCCTCTACAACGTGCCGCCGCGAACCAACGTCAACATCCTGCCGGACACGATTGTGCGGCTCGCCGAGATTCCTAACATCGTTGGCGT
>JBGQGO010000316.1:0-6603 GCA_041497455.1 Blastocatellia bacterium
TACTTTGACAACGTCGGCGGTGAGATCACCGACGCCGTATTCAGGTTGATCAACACAAAGGCGAGGATTTCGATCTGCGGTCAGATCTCGCAATACAACCTCGAGAAGCCGGAGATGGGTCCGCGGCTGATCTTGACCTCGCTGCTGGTGAGGCAGGCGAGAGCGGAAGGATTCCTAGTGTTTCAGTTCGTCGATAGATATCCGCAGGGCATAACGCAGATGGCGCAATGGCTCAGGGAAGGAAGGCTGAAGTACAAAGAGGACATCGAGGAAGGAATCGAAAACACGCCGCGCGCTTTCATTGCAATGCTGAAGGGGAGGAATACTGGCAAGCAACTCGTGAAGGTGTCGGAGCCGGCATAGAGACTCGTCTCTGAAAAAGTGGCCGTCCTGCGGGTGAAAGAGGCTCCCCGGCCCAAAGTATGAGATGTTTCGAACAGCGCGAGCCTACTATCCATGCTGTGTGGTGTCAATACAAATCAGGTTCGGCGCATGAGCAGCACGGTTGAATCAACCGTAGAAGATACGGCGAATCTCTCCGACGAGTCAGTGACGGATTGGCGGATCCTCGCACCGCAAAGCAAACGAGCCGGGTAGTGCACCCGGCTCGATTCGTTCAGAAAGACAGAGACTGAGAGAGTTTGCAATCATTTGTTGTTTCGGAACCACGACATGGCGCTCGCGACCGGCGTAAGGGGGTCACCCATCAACACAGGGCCGTCCACTGGCACCGGCGCGAACTTGTAAGTCGTGCCGGGAAAGAACGGTGGCGCGAAGGTTCCGCCCTTGAAGCGCGTGTCGAAGAAGATATCTCGATAGGTGTAGCCGATGGTGTTGATCTTCGATTGAACGCGGCTGCCAACTAGCCGCCAGCGGTCCGTGGTTTGGGTCGTGCCGCTGCCCGTATACACAATCGAGCCTTTGATTGCGCCGCCGTCATTGCTGGTGTTGGAGTTGAAGGAGACGACCGCAGCGTTCATTTCCAGGCTCAGGCTCGGGCTCAAAGCTCCGATGTAGCTCGCATTGGGCGCAAGATTGACGTTGCCATCGTTGGTGAAAATTCCCAGCACGTTTGTGATCGAGTCGATGCCCGACACCTGGTTGCCGTTTGAGTCGGCCACCGGGTTAGCGTACAGCAGATCGCCGGTAACCGTGATGTCCGCTACGGCGGTAATGGTCAGCCGCGTTGCAGATGCTACCGCCGGTTTTGTTCCGGAACTGTCCTTGCCGCCGCGCAGGCCGTTGATGGCGCCGTTTACAAACAGCATCGCCCCGTTCTTGATAGTAGCCGGGTCGCCTTTGTCCTTGAATACGCCGGTCATTGTGCTCGAGTTGGACCCCGACGAGATGGTGGTCTGGTTGTTAGTGAAACTGGTGCGAACCGTGGTCGTTGTCGAACCCTGCTTGATCACATAGACCTGATCGCCGTTGGTGTCGCCGTAAATCTGAATTTCTGAAGCATCCCCCTGCACATAGATGCCGGCGCCCGAAATCGCACTGCCATCGGTGGATGAAATGTAGACCCCGTTGGCGATTGAGCTGCCGCTTACGGCCGGCTTCGCGTTAGCAGCGTTGCGCAAGTTCAACGCAAGGGTGGCTGCGGTCACGCGGCCTGAAGAATCAAAAACCGTTGCCGGAGATGCCGGCACCGCCCCGGGTGGGTCAAGCGGCGTGCCGTCCGCATTGAGCTCGGTGATGCCGGTCGAGTTGATCACCGCGTACTCTTGCGAAAACACATTGGTGGGTAGCGGAACCGCGGCGGTTTTCTGATAACCCGCGACGCTGATGTCTATGCCATTGATGTCCGCACTCGGGATCGCATGATTGGGGGTCGTGTTACTGAGGTTGTCATAACGAATCTGGTCATCAACCTGAGAGACGACGTCACGGAAGGTGACCGAACGCGACGAGAGGAAAGCAAAATGCGTGTTGGTGTGCACCGGTCCGCTGAACGTCCCGGAGGCCAGCGGTGCATTCGCCTGCGTGTCGCCGTTATCGAAGAACGCGCCAAAGCCCGAGAAGGCGAAGCTACGGGTCGTGGTGCTTCCGTTTCCAGTGGTGAGCGAGGCGTCGGTGGACAATCTGCCGGTTTCACTCACCGTCGCCGTGCCGCCGGCTTCCGTCTGCCCGGTGACCGTGATCGTATAGCGAAAGATCATCGACTGTGTCGCCAGCGTCGCGCTGTTCTTAAATAGCTCGAGCTTACCGCTCAGCGGGCTAAAGCTCGCAGTGAAGCTCGTGCCGTTGAGATTGCTCAGACGTGTCTTGCGGGAATCGTCGTTGGACAGGCTAACAGCATTCGTAATAACGTCCGAGTAAAACGTGGAAATCTTGCCGTCTGGAGTGTCCGGGTCCGGCAGCAGTTGAACGTCTGGAAACGGGTCCCCCGGGGCTACGCGTGGAGGGTTGAGGTAGGGCACTGTAGTCCCTGCTGCCAGCTCAGCTTTGAGCTGCGCGAGCCGGTTCTCAAACGATTTGGCAAGGGCGCGCCGCGCGATACCAATCCCCGCGTCTGCGGCGAAGAACGCCTGCTCGCTGAAGCGCGCCGATTTTGTGGTTATGGTATCCATCGTCGCTGAAAACACGATGGCCATCCCGAGGGCCAACAGAATCGTCGTCGCCAACAAGGCCGTTACTAGCGCCACACCGCGCTCGCTATTGCGGCTACTAGCGCGCGCTTGCATCACGCCCAAGGTTAGAAGTCCCATGTGCTCTCCTTATTGTTGCTTAGATTCGTGTTGTTCAAGAGGTTGAAGTTTCGCGGCGTCGCCTGGAACTGCACCACCACCCTCCTGTAGTTCTTGCTGGTCGCCGGCAGGTCTGCCGTCTCTGCGACGATTGTGATGGTCACCGCGCGGATATTTCGCCGGGGGGTTGGCGCGTCCACAAGACTGCCCGGGTCGGGCGGATTAGCTACGGCGACGGTGAAGTACTGTATCTGTATATTCACGATGCCGCGTGCTACGGCGTACCAGTTCTGCAAGTCTTCCGTGCGCTCGAGCTCGTGAGTGGTAGTGTCTAGACGGTAGGCCACCAGGCTGTTGAGCATGCATAGCTTGGCTTTTGGATACTCCGGGTCGCCTGTGTCTATTGCCGAGCCGAAGGTGGACGCCGGAGACCAGAAAACTGACGGGTTATATTTAATCTGGATCTCGCCGCTCACCTTCTGAGCGTTTGCCGAAATCTGAAAGACCTTCGAAAGCTTGTCGTCGTAACAGACATACAGCCGCGCGTCATTCGCGTAGCTCTGGTAGATGTTCTTGGTCACTCCGTTTGCCAGGTAAGTCATTGCCGTGCTCCCTCCGCTACCAGTCACCGTCACATCGGACGGCTGCGCGCACAAGAACTGATTGTTGGCCGAATCGTAGGATTTGATGTCGACGTCAGGAGCGTAAGGGTCGCCGTTGACGATCATGATCGAATCCGACGCGCCGCTCGCGCCGTCGATGTAGTAGATAGCCGCAAAGTTGCCGTTAGTTCGCGGAAGCCCCATACCGGCCGACTGCACGTCACGGGTCATCAGGTCTACGGCCGTGCGAATATTCTCATTCATATCCGTCGTGCCGGATTCGCTCAGGAACACTTGCTGGTTCCGGTTGACCAGCGAAAAGATGACGCCCATCATCCCCACCGTCATCATCGCCCCGATGGTCAATTCGATTACAGAGAACCCTCGTTCATTGCTTCGTCTCATAGTTGGTTTGGCCCCCTCACCACGACCGCGCGGTCGTCAACGTCACCTCTTCCGCCGCGCGCCCCACGGCCGGCTGCCTGGCGACGACGCGCACGCTAATTATGTAGGAAGTAGTAAGCTGCGTGTCGGCTTCAATCTTCCAGTATCGGTCGTAGATGGGGGTCGCCCCTTGCGGGATCACCGGTGTGACTATCCCCGTCTCCGGATCGACGAAAACCGTGTCGTTGTAGTTTGGCTTAAACGGGTCGCCTGTCGTGTTCAGACCGCCTCCAATGGCGAGCCGTAAGTCGGTCCTTTCGACCGCGTTGAGCAGCTCGAGCTGCTGCTGCGCCAACTTCGTCGCCGTGGTGTACTGCTTCACCATGCGGTTCTGGGCAATGCCCAGCGTGAACAAGCTGGCGAGAAAGACCAGGCTCACAGTTGAAATAACGGAAGCGATTGCTACTTCAAGAATGGTGAAGCCCGCTTCGTTGCTTTCAAAATTTGGCTTTTGCATACTCTTCATTGAGACTCTCCGTGTCTGGTCTTCCACCATTCGACCTCAAGGTAGCCTTGAGTTCCGTGGTTATTATCCCAGCCTCTTAGTCTACGTGTGGCGCGTGTCTTCCCACTGGTTGGTCCGCCAGATCCACGTTCGAATGCCGCCAACGCTGTTCAGCGTCAGCGCGCGGTAGCTTTGATTGTTGGAGCCGACGTAGATGGCGTTCATTGTTCCCGTCACTACGGCCGGAAATCCCCGCGACGTGAAACTCTGTTCGTAGATCGTGGTTGAGCCGGCCTTCAAGGCGAACGAGACGCTGCGGTCGGTCGGCGCGCCAGTCACTGGCGCCGTGACACCGGCCGGCATCGCAAAGCTCACGCCTTGCGGGAGCGGGATGTAATCGACTCGCACCTCGTTGTTGTTAGCGTCGTAGACCACTAGCCCAGCTCGATTGTTCGCCGTATCCACACGAAGGGCCACAGAATGGTTCTCGCTGATGGCTTGCACCTTGGCGCGCTGAACCAGATCGGCCATGTGACGCACGGCGATGCTGACCCGATATTCGCGCATCGCGTTGGTTATCTTCGGCGTCGCGATGGCGGCGATAACACCTGTTATGAGGACGACGATCGTGAGTTCCAACGTAGTGAAGCCACGCGCCGAGTCGTTGATACGGATGAACACTTTTGATCTCCTTACTTGACGAGATTCCGAGGGGCAGACGCGTGAGCAAAATGAAGTCGTCCGCTGACAATGGTTGCAAGGGCGATGCCATGCTCGCAGTCCATTCCTATTTGTGAAATCGTCCGCTTTGATTCCCTTTGCTGGTTACCAGCCGCGAGGAAAGGATTGTCAGAATGACGGAATCCCTTCGACGACTGTGCTTGATCGGGGAGACAAATCGTGGCGGTAAGGGCCGAGCCCACTTGATCGCAGCAATCATTTCACGGGTTCTGAAGAGAAGAATGCGGAGCGTCACGATTCAGCCAAACTCGAAGAGATCAACGATCAACGCGTGGGCGGATTTTGGTTAACCTTGTTGCGTTAGTTCACACAATCAGCAAGGCTTTGCATACGTGTCCCGTTTCCATTGAGAGCTAACGCCAGCGGCGACGCGATCTATGCCGAGCGCATCGACGTTACCCAAAAGGGTTTCTCGAGTCGAACGAGGAGTACCGCGAGATCTTTGGAAGGTGGTTGCGGGAGATCCGATCTCGATACGAAACTCCACACTAGCGAGAGGATTAGACACGATCAGCAGGATGAACGAAAGCCAACCTGGGAGCGCAGGCATCCCTGCCTGCCTCATTTTCCCGGAACGCCGTGCAGGCAGGGATGCCTGCGCTCCCAGGGCCTTCTGCTTCGTTGTGTCGGGTCTTGGACGTTCAGGCGATGACAGCCGTTATCGGAATATGTCCTTGCAGTCTCCGCCCTGAATGCGATCCTGAATGCATCGGAGCATCAGGTCCTCGAGTTCGCCCTTTGATGTGAGCGGCACCCATTCGCTGCCGGTGACCGCGTTCAGCATCCCCTCGAACTTGGCGTAGACGCCGACCTGAGAAGTCTTCGGCGTAGCCGGAGCGATCTGAAAGCGAAGCACGTAGCGCCCCCTGGCCCAGTTACGCACCTCGACCGCGGGCATTTCGCAGTAATGTTCAAGCTGGCTCTTGGTCGCAATACCCTTGATGAAGATCACCGGCTTGCTGAGCAGCGTGCACTCACCGGTTGTGTTGCTGCAGTCTTCCTTGTCGAGCGGAATCTCTCGCGTTTCCAGCATCTGCTTCGTTATTGACAGCACTTCATCGCGCGTCGAGTTGATGATTGAAGGGTTAGGCAGAGGCTTGACAGGCTTCGGCCTGCTGAACTGTATCTGTGCGAACGCCGTCATTCCGGTCAACAAGAGAGCGAGGAGGGCTCGCGAGGCGGGCGCGGTTACTCTATCGGACATTAACATGATCCTTATTTCAAACTGGATTGAACCATAACAGCGGCACAGGGTTTATTCAAGGTACGACCCAACGCTAGAACGCCGGCTCTCGCGTTTCCTTGCGAGCGGACTCAATGGCATCCTGACTTCCGAGCATTGCGCGATCCGTACCAGGTGAACTACGCTTGAGCTTCGAGAATTCAGGTTTGAGGACAGAAACGTGCGCGTATTCGAAATTCAAGTAGCCGGGTCATCGGTGGTACTGACACTTTGTATGGCTGTCTTACTCGTCATCGCTGGGGCGGGCCTTTCATCGACGGGCCATTCATCGACGTACGCGGGGCATTTGTCCCGCACGACCAACCACGCGCGATCTGCACCCAAGGCGATCGTTCCTTTCACGAGCTTCAGCTTCGGCGATGTTTACACAGGTGAGGTCATCAGTCAGATCTTTGTGATAAAGAACGACGGGGACGCAGAACTGCTGATCACGGACTTCAA
>JBGQGO010000317.1:0-6598 GCA_041497455.1 Blastocatellia bacterium
CCAAATCCCGCGGGTGTAACTTCCGGCTGCGGCTTGGAACTCCTCATCTGAATTTGAACGATCTGAGCTTCCGGAGACGCCGGCTCCTTGAGCACGTGCTGTCTGTAGAGCTTCGCCATTCGATCATTCTCCTGCTGTTCCCGGATCCGATCGCGCTGCTTTCGAAGCTTCTCTTCTCGCGATGTCTTTGCGATACCGAGATCGTCAAGGTCATGTTGAATGTCTTTGGTCACAAGCGCCTCGTCGAGCACCAGCGAGTGCTCAGCGCTGTTCAAGGCAACCGACTTGCCACCGGCGAAGATCTCATGCCGCCCGTTCTCTTCGTACCACTTGGTGAGCGTCGCGGTCATATGCATCTTCTCGATTATCTGGCGCCAGCCTACCCCTGTGTTGTAAGCACAGAAAGAAATCTCACCTTCCTGCGTGGCGTACGGGATGATGCACTGCTCTGTGCGGCGGAAGTCATAGTTGAACAGGTCCTGGAACCACATTCCGGCTATGAACAGGAAGTTCCATCGGTCGCCCCGGCGTTTCTCTATGTCTTGGGCGGTGCGATCACCGGACACCTTGCCGTAGTCCTTGCCGGTGGCGCCAAAGGTCTTGTCGAATTTCTTCAACAAATGGACGAGCCTGAAGTGTGTCGGCGCCTTGAATGGATCGTAATTCTTCATCAGCGCCAGGGCCATTCCCACGACCGATAAGACCTTGCCCCGCGCCGCGTCATTGACCTTCATTATGTCCTTGGCGAGCTGCTCGGCGTGCAGGAATGCGGTGACCGGCGCCACTTCCTTGGTCTCTTTATCGATCATCACTGCCATGCCGATTCCGCAGTTCGGATGGCATCCGCAGTTGAGCTGGCCCCAATCGTTCTGCGGTCCGTGAACCAGGTCAGCCCAATCGGTAAACGTCGCCATGAATGAAATCGGGAACCAATCGCGAATCGGCTCGCCGAGGCCGGTCTGGTTTTTCACATCGTGGGCCATGTGCGAGAGTGTATACCGCTGAGCCTGCCGGCGCTCGTCGGTTATTTCTTCGTCGCGTCCGGTGAACGAGACCGGCTGAAACGAGAGGAAATTTATCTTCTTCGGATTGTCGAGCGCGAACTGAATGATGCGCCCAACCTGCTCGTTGTTGATGCCGTTGATGATCGTGGTCACCGGCACGATATCCACGCCTGCGCTGTGAAGGTTCTCAATGGCGCGGAGCTTCACGTCAAAAAGGTTGCCGACCTTGCGGTGTTCATTGGCCGCGTTGCCGATTCCGTCGAACTGCAAATAAGCGAAGCGCAACCCGGCTTCCGCTGCTTGTTTGCAGAACTCAGGGCTCTGTGCGAACTCGATTCCGTTAGTCGCAGCTTGCACGCTGTTGTAGCCGACTTCGCGCGCGTATCGCACGGCATCCAGGAAGAACGGCGACATCGTCGGCTCGCCGCCTGAGAACTGCACCGACATCTGACGGTGCGGTTTTATGGAGATCGAGTTGTCCAGCAACGTCTTGATGTCCTCCCACGTGAGTTCGTGAACGAACCCGACCTGGTTGGCGTCCATGAAGCACGGGTCGCACATCATGTTGCACCGGTTCGTTAGATCGATTGTGAGGACCGATCCGCGGCCGTGCTTGATTGTACTTGTGCCGTGCTTGTGCAGCTTCTCGTCGTTGTGCGCGCGAATGTCGCGGCCAGGGAAGACTTCTTCGAGGTGCTTGAAGAAGGCCGGGTCATTCGACATGACATCTTCGAAGTGACCGTGCTTCTCGCAGTCCTTGACCATCAGGATCTTGCCGTCGCGCTCGATTATCTGAGCCTTGATTTCGCCGACTTTGTCGTTGAGCAATATTTCGTGAGGTAGCTTGCCGTCGACGATCTGCTGGCGAATTTCAGGAATGCACTTCGGGCACAATGAATCGGTAGTCCGCGGCCAGCCCAGTGGCGGCTTTGTCTTCTGATAAGACTTCAACAGCGGTTTCTCAGACCAGTTGGGCGTGAAGGAAGGATTAGGTTTGATACGGTTGAGCCGCTCAAAGACCGCCCATCCGCCGCGCGCCACATAAGTCAGTCCCTTCTCCGCGTACTTCACAGGTTTATGCATATCTTTTCTCCTCGTCTGGGCAAGCTTCAGAGAATCCCACCAGCTCCGCAGACATTGTTTATCATTGCTTCGAATCAGCCCGGAGGTTGTCCGGGCGCGCATCAAAGAACCAACTTCAGAACTACGCCTTTTCCGTTTGCTCGATCTGATACACCGTCTGTATCGCCTGGACCGACTCGCCCCGCACGGCGCCCTTCACGCCGAGCGTTTGCTGGTCGCGCCAGTTGTCGAAAGTCGCAACCTGGTGCACACAGGCGATTGTGCAATAAGGCGCGCACGCCTTCTTGGTCAGGTACTCCCTGCGAATGTCCTCTTTGGTGTAGCTACTGAGAGGGACGCCGGGGTAGCCGCGCTGTTGCGAGCAGTAGTGTACAAGCCCGTCTTCGCAAATGTACAGGTAGCGGGCGCCAGCCCGGCAACGCCACTGGTTGGGCTTGCCATCGACCAGGTTCTTCTGAAAACTGTTCCACCTGACATGGCCCTTCTTACCCAGGTCTTTCATTTCAAAATAGACGTCGCGCTCAACTCCCTTTAGCGGCTTGAGTGTCCCCAGTCCGTCGTGAATGATGCCCAGCGAGCTCGAGAAGCCCAGCTCGACTGCGCGCAAGCCGATGGTCCGCGCATCTTCAGGAGTCTTGATGCCGCCGCCGATGACAGAGTTTATGTTCACCCTGAACTGCGCGAGCTCCGAGAGCCACACAAGCTTCTTGTCCAGCACCTTGAGACTCTTCTTCGAAACATCGTCGGGCTGAACGTTGTCGATGCTGATCTGCATGTACTCGAGGCCTGCTGCATTGAGTTTCTTGATCTTCTCTTTCGTCAGAAGATATCCATTCGTGATCAGGCAGCCCAACATTCCGCGACGCCGTATCCTGCCGACGATGCTCTCGATCTCGGGATGCATCAAGGGCTCGCCGCCGCTGATGATGATCGCAGTGGTGCCCAGGTCAGCGAGCTTATCCAAACGCTCGAACATCACCTCGGTTGGCACCGGTTTCGAAACGTCGTCGTATTCGTTGCAGTAAGAGCAAGCCAGATTGCACCGCCGCATTGGAATAACATGCGCAAGGATAGGA
This sequence comes from Blastocatellia bacterium, assembly GCA_041497455.1. GTDB lineage: Bacteria > Acidobacteriota > Blastocatellia > UBA7656 > UBA7656 > Onstottus_A. The sequence goes on from JBGQGO010000317.1 coordinate 3,164, forward strand.
TGGTCCGTCGACGCCAGGCCCTTGGCCATGAACCTGTAAGCGCGGAAATACATTTTTATTCGGCTTGAGAGCTTCATATAAAAACTGTGAGTGAAAAAGGTAAAGCAGCCTTCTACCTGGTCGGCCAACTGAAAACAATCCAAACGAAGGCGTGACAAAGGTCTGAGCAATTGATATACCCTCTGGTTCCTTCTTGCGGTTGCAGCGCTAAGCCTCATTCATTCCAGAAAATAGAGAACCAGACTATCACCAAACCAGAAGGCCGACGGTCAGCAAATCAAGTTTTGACTCATCCCCCGAAAGGGCTATGAGATCCTCTGCGGCCTAATGACTCAGGTCGTACTGGCAGGCCGCGTCACCCGTCATTTTGACCCGACTTACCTTTGGGGACCTATCTGAACCGATAGCAGGTCCGTTACCCTGACACGGAAATCAGGAAACGCGAAGTGTCAATTGCTGGGCCTTGGGGCGCGTCCCGGTAACCGCGCATCGTACTAATCATCGGCAACGCTTTCAGCAAATGTGCGCTTGTAGTCCTGATAGAACTGCAACTGATAAAGCCGCCAGTAGAGACCTCGCTGCGCGAGCAAATCCTGATGCGTGCCCGTCTCGCGGATCTCGCCTTTGTGCATAACGATGATCTTGTCCACTGATTGAATCGTGGAAAGGCGGTGCGCGACCACAAGCGACGTACGGCCTTCCATCAATCGCTCGACCGCGTCGCGGATAAGGAGTTCTGTCTCGGTGTCGATCGAGCTTGTCGCTTCATCCAGGATCAGCACGCGCGGATCAAAAGCAAGCGCGCGCGCGAAGCTGATGAGCTGCTTCTGACCGACTGAGAGCCCGGCTCCTCGCTCGCGCAATTCAGCGCCGTATCCTTCCGGCAGTCTTTGGATGAACGTGTCCGCGTGAACCTGTCGAGCGGCGTCGCGCAGCCCGTCGTCGCTGATTGAGCGGTTACCCAAACGAATGTTCGTAGCGATGTCCCCGGAAAAAAGAAACACATCCTGGAGAACAATGCTGAAGTTCGAGCGCAACTCTTCGAGGTCCAACTCGCGCACGTCCACGCCGTCGAGCAGAATCTGGCCGCGTTGAATGTCATAGAACCTCAGCAGTAGGTTGGTGATCGTAGTCTTGCCGGCTCCCGTGTGGCCGACGAACGCGACTCGCTCACCGGGTTGGACGGTGAACGAAACGTCTTTCAGGATCCAATCTTCGTCTTTGTAAGCAAACCAAACGTTGCGGAATTCTATGTGACCACGCGCGCGCCCGATGCGAATAGGCTTTTCGGGCGATGCGATCGTCACCGGCTCGGCGAGCAGCTTGAAGATTCGCTCCGCTGAGGCCATTGCCGACTGCAGGATGTTGTACTTCTCACTGATGTCGGAAATCGGTTCGTAGAACATCCGCGCGAGCTGGATGAAAGCCACAAGCGTGCCGATCGTCGCTTTTCCGCGGATCACCTCACCGCCGCCGTACCAGATAATCAGTCCAATGCCGATGGACCCGATGATCTCGACTGCCGGGTAGAAAACCGCGTAGTAAAAGATCGTGTCGATGTTCGCCTTGCGATGGGCTTGATTGATGTCGTCGAACTTGCGCATCTCCTTTTCTTCGCGGTTGAACAATTGGACAACCGGCATCCCAGTGATGTGTTCTTGCAGAAACGCGTTGATTCGTGCGATGCGCACCCGGACCTCGCGGAACGAGGAGCGGGCCCCCCGCCTGAACCAGGTTGTGAGCGCGGCCAGCAGCGGCAGGATCGCAAATGAAACAAGCGCCAGCTTCCAGTTCTCCAGGAACATCCAAATGACGATGAAGAAGATCATCGCCACGTCGCCGAAGATGGCTATCACCCCGGCGGTGAACATCTCGTTTAGAGCGTCAACATCAGTGGTGAGCCGCGTCATCAACCGGCCGACTGGGTTGCGATCGTAAAACTGGACTGACAGCTTCTGCAGATGCGCGAATATCTGTTTGCGCAGGTCGTACATTATGTATTGCCCCATCGTCTGCATCACGATGGCCTGACCGTACTGAACTGCGAACGCGGCAAGACTGGCGATGAGGAAGAGAATGGCTATGAACGCGAGCCCCTGGTACCGATTTGCGCCATCACCGAACCACTTGGCCGTGTCATAGCCGAGCCAGTCGGCCGCGTTTGTGATTCTGAGCGCGAAGCCTGTTACTTGCGATGCGTCTTTCGGAGGATGATCTAGAAAGAGATCAATCGCAGCTTTCGTGAGCGGCGGACCTGCGAGCACAAGCGGCGCGCTCAGGATGGTAAGCACAAGCGACGTGAGCGCGTGCCACTTGTATGGCCACAAGTAGGTGAGCAGCCGGCGCATCAACCGCGCGTCGTAGGCTTTGCCTAATACTTCTTCTTCGTGATGGTCTGCCATACTGCGTTTACATCGCTTATTGAATCTGCTCGCTTCGCCGATCCGTTTATTTCCGCATGCCTGAAGCCGCGGGAAGCGGCCCGGCAGCAACAAGCTTCTTTAGTCTTGAATCGACGGTGAGGTTCAATCCTTCGAGGGTTCTCGCGCCCAGGAGCGCCAGATCGCCTTTCTCTGCGAACACAACTTCGTCGACGGTGAAGAACTTATCCAGCCGGATAATCGCGAAACCGACGCTTCGTGTGATCTGTTGACCGTTCGCCATCACGAAAGCCACGTCCTTCTTCTCTCTATCAATACCGAGCCTCTCAAGCGTAGCTGACGGGACCCACGTGTATTCGCTCCCGGTGTCCACGAGCAATTTCGGTATTATCGATGACTTGTTCCGATCGAGAATGTTCTCGATTCTGCATTTGATGTGAAATGCCCCCATCGCGTCTCATCTCCTTCACCTGCCGTAGCCAATCGACAATCTGCTGACGACTTCAGCTTGCGGCCAGCTCCTCTTCTAACAACTGCTTCTCGTATAACTCGGCATAAAGCCCCCCGCGCGCAATCAACGAATCGTGAGTGCCGCGTTCGGCAATTCGCCCCTCTTCGAGTACAACGATCAAGTCCGCGTCTTTCACCGTCGAGACTCGATGCGACACGATCAAGCTCGTGCGGCCAAGCATGATCCGGCGAAGGTGCCCGAGTATCTTTTCCTCCGTGTAGGTGTCCACTGACGACAACGCGTCATCCAAAATCAGAATTCGCGGGTGGCGGATCAACGCGCGAGCAATCGCGGTCCGCTGCTTCTGTCCGCCTGAAAGCGTGATGCCGCGCTCGCCTACAAGCGTGTCGAATCCCTCGGGGAACTCAAGTATGTCCTCTGCTATTCCAGCTTCGGTTGCCGCGCGCTCGATCTCTTCGGCTGTTGCGTGTTCGACTCCGAAGGCTATGTTCTCGGCTATGGTGTCGCTGAACAGGAAGGTCTCCTGGGGCACGTAGCCGATCGAAGTGCGCAACACTCCGAGCGGTATCTCGCGGATCGGCC
>JBGQGO010000318.1:0-6588 GCA_041497455.1 Blastocatellia bacterium
GGTTATCTATTCGCGCTGGAACGGTGATTGCTCCAGTGCAGACCGGACAAGCGTCTCTCCGTTCAGCGGCAGCAAGAAGTCTTGCTTGCTGCTGGAATGTTTAGGCTTGCCCGGGATATTTGAGAGGTTGGATCGGCAGCAGTCGACTGAGTGCGCAAGCAACGCTTCACATTCTGTCACCGATCTGACCGATCCGTGTCATTGTGCAGTTCGGACAAGACGCGATCGTTTCACCGATAAAGGCACACCAGGAGCGATCCTGGGTCGCAAAGCCAAGGCCTTTGTCGATTTTTGATTTTCTATTTTTGATTTTCTATTTTTGATTTCGGATTTGGGCGCGCCCTCTCAATCCGAAATCAAAAATAGAAAATCAAAAATAGAAAATCAAAAATCGGTCGAGGATGACTGGCTGCCGAAGTGAGATGAAACCCCTCCTTCAAGGTCCATCTCACTCCAAAACTGGCTGGCCCCTGCCGGGTTCTCTTTCTCACGGCTCCGAACCGCGTGGGACAGCGCGACGCCACTGGATGGCCGATTGAGACTGCTCGCCGAATGAAGCGGTCCACGCCATCCCGAGCTGGCGAACGCTTGGAGATGAGATGGCTAATCGAACACACGACCTTTATCTGCCCGCCTCGATCAGGCGCTTTGCGAGCAGCCTCGCAAAAAAACAAAGCTTAATTGCAGTTTGGACAATCGTCGCGGCGCTCCTCATTCAGCAGAGCGCCATTGCGCGAATCTCTACGTCGCCGGCTCGCAGCGACGACACCGTTGACTCCTTGCTTTCAGAGGCCGGCAGCGTGTTCATCGATTCGAACTCTGAGACCAGGATAGTTCGAGTGACCGACTCGCGCGATGGACAGGTGACGCTTGCACCGCGCGTGAACGGCTCGAGCTTTAATCTCGATTCGTCGCGCTTCTTCGTTACCATAGACGGCGAAGCGACGCTGTATGCATTCGACGCTTCGACCTTCAAGATTCAAAAACAGGGGCCGATGTTCGGCCAGATCAAGCTACAAGCTGAGAGCTGCCACTGGTCGGCGGCTGATCGGGACACGATCATCGGCGTCGAGTCCGGCTCCGCGCGCATCTACGCGTACGATACGCGTACCGGAAGCTACACTTTGCTGAAGGACTTCTCCGGGATTCTTCCGAGCGGCGAAGCACGATCGCTCAGCAAGTCATGGCCGGACGACAATAGTTTCGCGTTTGCCTTGCGAGAGCCCGGTTCAGCGCCGCACTTCTTAGCAGTGTGGGACAGGGCGTCGGACGCCACTTACCTGTTTGACGTTGCTGACCCGATCAGCGGTGTTCCCGGGTTCACTGAAGCGCACCTCGACCGATCGGGCAACGCGCTCATCTTGAACGGCGATGTCACTAAGGTGTGGCGATACAGAACTCAACAGCAGTTTGGGGCGGTACAGATCGAGAGCCCGAACGGCTCTCGCGTCTCGAAGGCCGCGTCCGAAGACAACGACTCGTTTGATTTGCTTGCCTCGATCAATCGCCCATCGGAACTGCCGCGCAATGACCTTTCACGTGATGGCCGCCTTTCACTCTTCGTCTCGGCGGCGGGCGGCTCACGCTCAGATGTATTCATTGCCGCCGTGACCGCCGCCGTATCAGCATCAAGCATCACCTGGACGCATATGGTCAACTGCACTGCGACCGCGAACTCGCTGCAAAAGACCGGAGGCGCCAACGAGTACGACGACGCGCACGCCACCTCCGCGCAGGCGGCGTTGTCAGACGATGCTTATGTTGAATTCACCGCCAGACAGAATGACAAAGAGCGATGGTGCGGATTGAACAACAGCAACGCAATGCACCAGTCGGCAGGCGATATCAATTACGCGATCAAGCTGACCAACACCAGAAAGGCGATGGTCGTAGAGAACGGAGTAGTAAAGGGAAAGATCAAGTACAAACCGGGTAATGTGTTTCGCGTTGCGGTCGAGTCGGGAGTTGTGAACTACTACAAGAACGGCTCGGTCTTCTACACCAGCACTGCTCCGCCCGTTTATCCTTTGCTGGTAAACGCGTCGCTGGTTGACGAGATGGCGGCGGTCGAAGAAGTGATGATCCTCGCCGCGAATCGCGGTACGGTCGTCTCCATAAGCCCGGCAAAAGCGAATCTGGCCGCAGCCTCAACCGCGCAGTTTACAGCGCTGGTTACGGGCAACAACGACACGATTACGTGGTCGGCGACCGGCGGCTCGATAACGAACACCGGCTTTTTCACGGCTCCAAACGCGGCCGGAACTTACACTGTCAAAGCCGCCTGCACGACGAATCCGAGCATTGGCGCTTCCGCGACGGTATCGGTGTTCACAGTTAGCGACACGACACCTCCGACTATCAGCGCCGTCACCGCTTCCAACATCAGCGCCGGTGGAGTCGCAATCGCCTGGAATACAGACGAGCCTGCCGATACTCAGGTCGAGTACGGTACAACCGCCGCTTACGACAGCTTGTCGACGCAGAATCCGGCAATGGTAACAAGCCACAGCGTTGCGTTCGGCGGACTCAGCCCGGGCGTTTCGTACCACTATCGAGTGAGGTCAAAAGATGCGGCTGGAAACCTCGCGGTCTCGAGTGACTTTAGTTTCACGACGCTGGCCGATTCCGACACGACACCGCCGGTGATCAACTCGGTATCGGCGTCCGCTGTTACAATCAGCAGCGCGACAATCACCTGGAGCACCAATGAAGCAAGCGACACGCAGGTAGAGTACGGCACGGCGACCGGATACGGAAATTCGACCTGGCTCAATGGCTCGATGGTCACCAGTCACAGCGCGTTTGTGAGCGGGCTTTCGGCGGGCACTCTGTATCATTACCGCGTGAAGTCCCGGGACGCGGCCGACAACCCGGCGACGTCAGGCGATTTCACTTTTACGACGCTGTCCTTTGCACCGCCACCGCCGCCGCCGCCTCCGGGCGTCATCACGGATCACAACGTTTATCCCGAGCCGCCGGCGCCTGCGTTGCCGCGCGCGGGAGGCACGTTCGTCGACCCGGCTTTTGGCACGACGATCATGCGGGTGACCGACGAAAACGACGGCACGTCGAATCACAACTACTACTCGTACTGGCCGACGTTCAACCTGGACAGCACGCGCTTCTTCATACTGAGCGACGGCAGTCCGAGGCTCTACCGCCTCGATACCACCAACTTTCAGATCGTAAGCAAGGGCCCGTTGTTCGATCAACAACTACCGGGCGGCGGATATATGTCGACGGAAGACGCAGAATGGAGCGGGACCAATGCCAACGTGTTATACGGGTACAACGGCCTGAAGCTGTGGGCTTATGACGTGTCGGCCAGGACTTACTCATTGGTGAAGGATTTCACCGGCGAGATTGCTCCCGGCTATCTCGGCCAGATGAGCAGGAGCACGGATGACAACGTCTTTGCCTTTAGCAAGAAGGACAACGGTTATTCCGTAACAGGCTACCTTGTGTGGCAGCGAGATCAAAACAGGATTCTGCGCAACGTGAGCCTTGGAAACTTCGACGAGGTGCAAGTCGACAAGTCAGGGCGCTACCTGGTTGTGAAAGCTGAATTTGGCGGAGGCGTAGACTTCCAGGTAGTAGACCTGCCCAGCGGCAGCGTGCAGAATCTTACAGACCCCGCGCCTGACTACTCGCCGGGGCACAGCGACAACGGCCGGCAGATCGTGGTGGGTCACGACAACTGGAACAATCAGTACACGGTGAGAAGCCTTGCCTCGCCTCATCAGTTCCAAAAAGTGATCAGCTTCGGAAACGATTGGTCACAGGCGAATCATCTATCGATGCTTGCCGACAACGAAAACTGGTGCGTGATCAGTAACTTCACGGCCGGGAGTGGACCAGTCGGTCCTTTCCGTCAGGAGATCTTCCAGGCCTCAACCGATGGCAGCCAGAACGTCAGGAGACTGGCTCATCACCGCTCGGTGTTTCGCGACTACTGGGACACGCCGCGAGCGGACATCAGCAGGGATGGAAAGTTCATAGCGTTCACGAGCAATTGGGGAAGCGCGAGCCGCCGGGACGTGTTCATCATCAAAGTCCCGCAAGGCGGCGGCAGTCCGGGTCCGGGCGACACAACGCCGCCGGTGATCTCCGGTGTGAGCGCCTCATCTCTTACTTCTTCGAGTGCGGCTATCAGTTGGAACACCAACGAGACCAGCGACACGCAGGTTGAATATGGAACCACTTCGGCGTACGGCAGCGCCACGTCGCTCAATGCTTCGATGACGACCGGTCACAGCGCGGCGATCTCGGGGCTTGCGGCAAGCGCCACGTACCATTATCGAGTGCGCTCGAAGGATGCCGCTGGAAACCTGGCAGTCTCGGGAGACTTCAGCTTTGCGACTTCAGCGAGCGGTGGCGGGGGGGGCGGCGGAGGCGGCGGCTCAGCCCAGAATGTGGTATGGACGAGCGTGACCAACTGCGTGGTTTCGGGGAACTCGCTTCTGAAGACTGCGGGCCGTGACGACGAGTCGGACGCCGGGGCAATTTCACAACAACAGCTTGTCTCTGGGGACGGCTACTTCGAGTTCACTTCGGGAGTCACCGGTAAGATCCGGTTCGTCGGGCTGACTCACAGCGTCGACGGCACGGAATACGAAGCCATTGACTTCGCAATCAAGCTGACTGAGTTTGGCGTAGCCGAGGTGCGCGAGAACAACGCGTATAAGATCGACACGACCTACACGGGCAGCGATGTGTTCCGCGTGTCAATCGAAGGCGGCGTCGTGAAGTACTACAAGAACGGCGTGGTCTTCTACACAAGCGGCGGCGCTCCGGCGTATCCGCTCCGAGTTGATGCGGCGATGCTGAACCTTGGCGGCACAGTCAACAACGCTGTTATCAAAGCAGGATCGGGAGGAGCGCTGGCTGTCAGCGTGAGGAACGGCCGAAGCGCTGACGTAGCTAATGCGCGAAGACACGCCGCTCGACCGGAAGATTTGCTGGCGGTGGCTTTCGAGTGGATGGCGGGAGTGAAACTTTCGCCACCGGCTCGCCGGACTTTCCGGTGGCTGGAATCTGGCGGAGTTTAACCGCGAAGGCGCTGGCCTATTGGGGCGGCGCCCTCGCCTGGATGAAAGCATCTGCAAAAAAGGGGCGGCCACGGTGGACCGCCCCTACTAGTGTTCTGATCTAAGGAGCGTAGACTTAAGGAACGTAGATATACTCTGGCGAAAGGACGCCCAAAGAGCTTCTGACTTGGAGCCGATCGCCCGGCTGGACCCACTTTCCAAGCTTCTTGCCAATCAACATGGTCCCGGGGTTGTCGCTGTTGTAGAGAGTCTTTTGCTCTTCGCCATTCAGGAGAATGATTGACCCACCATCGAAGTTGATGCCGTATATGAAGACCTTTTTTTCGCCTTTGCGAAATGTGCTGGTAATCACCGGCGCAGAGCCCCCGCCGTCCTGACTCACGGTGAACGTCTCACCCTGAACCGTAAGAGTTCCTGTTCGAGGGCTGGTGTCGGAGTTCCCAGCGACCGAGTACCTGACCGTCCCGTTGTCGCTGCCCGAACCGCCCGAGGTGATGGATATCCAGTTCACATTGCTCTTGGTGCTCCAGCTACAACCGTTTTGGACTGTCACACTGAGCGTTCCCCGGCCCCCGGCCGCATCGTAGGACTGGCTCCGTGGACTGAGGGAGTACGTGCAGCTATTCTTCGGTTGTCTGACGGTGCACACCAAATCGTTGTAGTCCCTGTCGCCGCCCCCTAACTGATCCTCGAAGCCGACGTTCGACCTTCCACCGCCAAAGCAGGTCACTTCTGCGTGCGGAACACCGTCCGGGTTTCCCGCACCGGAGCCCATCAGGTACGTCCGCCCGGTTTCTCGGACGACGATGCCAAATACGAGCTCGACTCCGTCCGGGAAGCTTCCAAGCCTGACGATCGTGCCGGCATCATGGTTGGTCGCGAGAAAGCGCGGCGCTCCCGGTGACATCAGGTATAGCTCTATCGTGAATCCAGCGTCGGCGGCGAGCAACTCGACTTCAAGCTCCCCGCCATTGGAGAAAAGCCGGCCGCCGATCCCGGACTGGCATTCGGCCGCTTGAGGTGAGGGTCCATCCCACGTGTGTCCTATGTGTGGAGCTGAGATTCCTAAACCGAGAAATAGCAAAGCTATGCCGGCCAGCGAGAATCGTCGAATGCGCCGCGCGCCATTGGAAGCGATCATTTGTATTCCGGTAACACCCATCCGAGGGTCCCTCCTACTTGCAGTAAATTCGGAAACGCCCTGTTCTTCCAGAGAATCGCGTTGAAACCCCATAGGAGTTCGTAGTTCAGGTAACTGTTGCCCGAGCTCTGACGCTATCGTAGAATCGGCTTGGTCCCCGCGGTCTTCTCAACTCCGAAACCGAATTCTCTTACGTGCCTCGACTTGCGAGCGAAAGCCTATGAAGAAGGGCATATTTAGAGCAGCAGTGCTGGTGGCTGTGAGCGCTGCGACTATGGTAGTTCCGGCTCAAACCAAGAGACCTCTACCGCCGGCCGCTGATAAGACGGCAGCCGTAGTTACTGACCGTAGAATCTACTCCGAGGGGCCGCTTCCTGCGCTGCCACGCGCGGGGGGAAC
>JBGQGO010000319.1:0-6580 GCA_041497455.1 Blastocatellia bacterium
ATCGCGCAACCCAAGGCTGTCGGTCATCAGAGCTATGTCAGCAACCTCACCCGGCATTCGTTGTCATCCTCGCTCCTATTAAGCTCTACTCCGGCTCGACGGAAAGCGTTGAGATATTTCTTGAGCCGCATGCTCAAACGCGGATCTGGCGGGTGGGTTCGAGATTGGGACTTTGGGAAATATTAGACCTATAGGACCTATATGACCTATATCAATTGGATTAGGGTTTTAAGTATTCCCGCTCGATCGCGTCAATTTTCTCGACGCGACGGCGATGGCGATCTTCTGTCAACTCGGTCGCGAGCCAGGCGCGTACTATCTCGCGCATTCGATCCGCGGAGATCATTTTGCCGCCCAGCGTCAGCACGTTCGCTCCGTTGTGCTCTCGGCTGTTTCGCGCCGACGCTTCGTCGTAGCACATAGCGGCGCGCACGCCCGGGACTTTGTTGGCTGCCATGCACGACCCGATACCCGCGCCATCAACCATGATTCCGAGATCGCACGCTCGGCCCGCGACCGCCCGCGCGACCAGATGTGCGTAGTCGGGATAATCGACGGCTTCGGTCGAATGCGTGCCGAAGTCCTGATAGTCGTGACCGAGATCCGCAAGCAGACTCTTGATCTGTTCCTTCATCTCGAAGCCGCCGTGGTCGGCTCCGAGCGCGATTCTCTTTTTCTTCGCCGCCCTTCGCCGGGGCACTCTCTCGATCTGGATGCCGCGTTCTCGCACGAGGTCCTGAGCAAGAGGGGTAAGCATCGCGTCTTCGTCGATGCGCAACGTGTCGCCTGTGGCAGCCGGGCGAATCTCGTTCTCGGTGATCACATGCTTGGTTCGCTCATCGATAATGCTCATACGAGTTGGGATTCTAGTTTGCGAGATGCAGATTGTCGACCACCGAGTAGTTGGGTCACCGTGTGTTGCTAGCTCGAAATCGCGCAGTCCTCAGCGTCCTCTGCGTCCTCTGCGGTTGATTCCCAATGTTGATCAAGATAACCGCAGAGGACGCTGAGGGCGCTGAGGACTGCTACACACACACAAATTGGGTCCGCTCGTTGACACTGCATTCAGGCTTTCGTATAGTGCACGCTCAACGAATTCAAATCCGCTTTCGAGGAGCCCCCGATGAGTGCTACAGAACGAGCCTCTTTCATGCACGATCCGAACCTCAAGGTCCTGATCGATGCCGACCGCCTGCAGGCGCGGGTGCGCGAGATAGGCCATCAGATCACCCACGACTACGCCGGCAAGAACCTTCATCTTGTAGGAGTGCTCAAGGGCGCGTGTGTGTTTCTTTCGGACTTGATGCGCTCAATCGACCTTCCGCTCTCAGTAGACTTCATCGGCATATCGAGCTACGGCGCATCGACCAGGTCTTCGGGCGAGGTGAGGATAACCAAGGACCTCGACGTGAGCCTCGCGGACAAGGACGTGCTCGTGGTCGAGGACATCATCGACACTGGATTGACGTTGAATTACATGGTGAACATCTTCCGGTCGCGAGAGGTCAGCTCGCTTGCGATCGCGGCGTTGCTGGACAAACCCGACCGGCACGAGATCGCGATCGACGCCAAGTACATCGGCTTCACGATTCCGAATCATTTTGTAGTCGGTTATGGTTTGGACGTGGGCGAGATGTACCGCAACCTTCCGTTCATCGCAGTGCCCGAAGTTCCTGAGAATCTGCGGAAGAACTAACTACCATCCACTCGATAACAGCCCGCGAGCAGCTTTCAACCCGCGTTTACGCCTGGGATGATGTGTGACGGTGGCTGCTTTTCCCTAGCCCCGGCGTTTACGCCTGGGATTAAGTGTGACGGTGGCTGCTTTTCCCTAGCCCCGGCGTTTACGCCTGGGATGAGCGTGGCGCTGGCTTCCGGTTTAGCCCCATTCATGGGGCTTCTCTCAGCCTTGAGGCGCAGGGCTGATTGGCTAAAGCCGACTCGCAAAGCCCCCTGAAGGGGGCTGGATCATTTGCCCCTCATCACCCAGGCGTAAACGCCTGGGCTAGGGAAAAGCGGCCGGAGCGCTGTGATGATGACGAAATCAATATCTGGCCGGCTCGCGACTGTGGTGCTCGGCTCAGTGTTGTTTTGGGCTCCGGTCGCGACGCACTTCGTCCACTTCCCGAAATGTGCTATTGTCCACCAAGAAACACTCTCGTTGTCGAGGTAGAAATGACCAAAGATGTGAAGATCATTGTGGAACAGCACCCTGATGGCTTCGTCGCGTACCCTGTGGGTCTGAGAGGTGTGATCGTTGGGCAGGGCGACACGCGAGCCGAGGCGATCGCGGATGTGACGTCGGCCATTCAATTCCACGTCGAGACATTCGGGGTCAAGGAACTCGAGATGGATGAGCCGTTGCTCGGCGTGTTCGTTGCCGACACCCAAGTCGCCGTCTGATGAATAAGTTTCCGATCGATGCTCCCATTACGCGAGTGAGACGCGCGCTCGAAATTCTGGGCTTTCGCCTTGTGCGAGAGGGAAGTCATGTATCGATGATTCGAGAGAACCCTGATGGGACTCGGACGCCGTTGACCATGCCTAACCACCCGCGACTCAAGTCATCGACGTTGAGAACCATCCTGACGCACGCAGGCATCGCCCGAGATGACTTTCTTCGGGCCTACGATCAATCTTGATACACGCCGCTTGCCAGGCGAGATGGGAAGGCGAAAGGCCGAATAGATTATGTCTTGCGGGTGACGGCTATTCTTCCCTTCTTCAACACGCCCTCAAGCAAGGGATCACCATCCTCGTCAGCTTCTAAGTCGCGCGGGAAATAACCGTGGGCAGTTGATAAGAAGTAGTAGAATTTGGGGTCGGTAGTACGCAGGATCGCGTATGTTGAGAATAGCTGTAACTGCCGCCCTGGAAAGGCAGGAGCGGGCAGCAAGCCACTGTAATGGACGAAATTCTTGCCATCAATTAGGACTTGTCCTATGAGATGAGGTTCAGGATCGGTGGCAAGCAGGTCATCGCTTGGGGTAGCCTCTCCAATGAAGACGTGCCAGTATATCTCATTCTCTCTGAAGGCAACATTCCCGGTGTTCTTGAGAACGAATCTGAACTCAGCGGCTAAGGGCTCGTCAAGGGACCGAAGCTGAAAGAGTATTCGGGCATCGACTTTGTTTTTGCGCTTGTCCCATAGCCATGCGATAACCATTGTTAGGATTATGCCAACTATGAAATTGGCCGCGAAATCAGCCCAAAAGCTCGGCCAGAAATTTGTCCAGAAAGTTGGATCAACCAGGGCCATGATTGCTATCATAACTACCACAAATACAATGACCAAATCAAATTACCCGGCACCGCTAATTCAATCTCAAACTAACGCGCAAGATGCATCTCACGAACAAGCTCGTTGCAGGGGAGTCGATCACCATTTCCAGTTCACGTTTCATCCGGGAGAGACGCGCCTTTTGGAGGCTGACTTAGAAACAGGTCCGCAATGGAGATCGTTATTGAGGGACCGAAGATTGAAAGGGGCAGCAAGAAGAGCCAGAAACAGCGAGCTGCCGAACCAAGAAGGAAAGGCGAGATATTGATGAGCGAAGACGACACCGTTGATAACCATGAAAACCGCGAGAACCAATACAGCGGAGAGCTGCTTCAAAACCTAATTGGCCTCGTGGAGGATTCAAATCGCGTTGCACGCGATAGTATTGAACACGACATGAAAAGCACCCCACCTACACTCGCAATTGCCTGCAAGAACGGTTGCGCCTGGTGCTGCTACCTTAAAGTCACCGTAGCTGCGCCAGAGGTATTTCGCATTATCGAACACCTTCGGACGAATCTCCCGGAAGATCAGTTTGATTCACTGATAAACAGCGTGGTCGATTCAGACAGTGCCACAAGGGGATTGTCCGATGATGCGCGATTTGCATTGTCACTGCCTTGTCCTCTCCTGTTTAATGACCGTTGCTCAGTTTATGAGGTTCGGCCTATGACTTGTCGAGGAATGAATTCGATCGACGCAACGAAATGTGAGGAGGGCTGGAGAAATCCGCGATCGCTTCCTATACTTCCCCAGGATTTAGTCTTACGGCGTAACTACTCTTTGGCGCTTGAGGGTCTATGCGGAGCACTAGACGTCGCGGCAGTCGATGGAAACTTGTTGGAACTAACGGCTGCTTTAAGGATCGCATTAGAAACACCGGACGTGATAAGTCGTTGGATGGCAGGAGAGCCAGTATTCGCCGAGGCGAGGGCTTAGTTGTGTTGCCAGAACTGGAGGATGTAATGACCGCATACAAGAAGTACGTCACGATCAAAGACCCGAAGAGCCTCGTCCTCACCGATCTACCATTCAAACAAGGTCAGGTGGTCGAGGTCGTCGTGATTGCGCAAGACAATGGCGCAGCAGAAGAGCGCGTTCGCGACTTGCAGACCTTGCTCAAAGAGACGCAGGCCCTTCCGCAGGCTAAGGCGATAAGCGAGGACGACATCGCTGCTGAAATAGAGGCTTACCGGGCCGGGCGATGAAGGTCATTATCGATACCAACGTGCTGATCTCGGCCGCCTTGAAGAACAAAGACCCTGAGGCTGTGATTCTGTTCGTGGCCTCTCAGCCAGACATCGAATGGACAGTGTCGCCGGCAATCATGGCTGAGTACAAAGAGGTGCTCGCCAGGAAAAAGTTCGGGTTGCCACCAGAGGTGATCCTGAAGTGGCTTCAATTCCTCGATGATCTGACAGCGACTGTCGAAGTCAATATTGAACTCGAGTTTGCTCGTGACCGTAAGGACGCAAAGTTCCTGGCGTGCGCGTTGGTCAGCGATGCTGAGTTTCTAATAACTGGCGATCGCGATTTTAGTCAGGCCGAGAAGCTCCTTAACACAACAATCATCTCGATCTCGCTGTTCAAGAAGTTAGTCTGCGATGCTGCATAACGGAACAACCGTAAGGCCGTTGGGCTTCCCGGTTGTTCCGTTATTAGCGTTGTTCGGTCCTCTCTCTCGCTAGCGGCAACGTACGTTATGCCGTGCTACGCTGGATGATCTTTACGGCTCCTCATCTTCATCTGGGCCGCGGCGCACCAGACCTTTATCGCCGACCTGTTCGCGTTCGCGATTCAACTCGACCATGTCAATGCTGTCGGCCATATCGCCCAGCAGATGCTTGCAGAAATAATCGGCCCTCACCCAGAAGAAATAATTTGTCGCGTCGGCGTAGCCGTGACGCTTGCCCGGCAGGATGACCATATCGAAGCGCTTGTTCGCTTTGATCAAAGCGTCGGCCATCCGCAGCGTGTTGGCCGGGTGCACGTTGTTGTCAATGTCACCCGTCGCCAGCATCAGATGGCCTTTCAGGTTCTTCGCCAGCTCGGAGTTCTTCTCGATGTTGTATTCGAACTTGACGTTGCCATCCTTGTCGGTGACTTCTTTCACGCCGTGATGTTTTTCGCTCCACCAACGGTTGTAGATGTTGTTCTCGTGATTGCCCGATGACGAAACGGCTACTTTGAAGAAGTCGGGAAAGACCAGCATCGCCGCCGTCGACATGAACCCGCCGCCCGAATGACCGTAGATGCCTACGCGGTCGATGTCGATGAACGGATGCCGCCGAGACAGTTGTTCGATCGCCGCTTTCTTGTCCGCTAAGCCGTAATCGCGCAGGTTGCCGTAGCCGAATGTGTGATACCACTTCGAGCGTTGCGGATTGCCGCCGCGATTGCCGACTTCGATCACGATGAAACCGATCTGGTCCATCGCGCGCAAGTGCAGCTTGAGCCTTCGCGGCGTCGAGAGCCGGCTGGCGACGCTGTACGAAAAACTGTTTGCGTCTTCGCCCGAAGGCACGCCTAACGAGGCTTATGACAAGCTGGCTTATAACGTGCGGACTCGCGCGTTCTTCGAAGCGCTGCGGCGAGGCTTGCTCAACAGCGATGAACTCGAGAAGGCGGCTTCGGAGTTGGAGGGTTGGATCGAGCGCGACCGCAAGCGTTTTCTGGAAGAACTGAAAAGCAATTGAGCCGCTATGTCCAGACCCACTGCCGGAACTTGCCACAAAGCCACCAAGACACGAACCCTGCTTTGTGTAACTTTGTGCCTTGGTGTCTTCGTGGCGCATCTCTTCGCTGCGGCGCGCTCTTCTCCTGTGTCCGCACTTCAAGACAGAAAAGCCCGACCTCTTGCTTCGAACCTCCGAACCTCCATCAATGGGGTGCGGTCACGTTGTTTCACGGACTGCCGTCGGATCACGTTCGAGCCATCGCGCAAGACTCGGACGGAATGATGTGGTTTGGCACTGACGGCGGGCTGGTCAAATATGACGGGCGGCGCATTCAAAAGATTGCGACAGACGGACCAGCGGCGGCTCGAGTGCTCGCGCTCAAAATCGATCGCGAGGGCGTGCTGTGGATAGGAACCGACGCCGGCGCGGCGCGGCTGATCAACGGCGAGATCAAGCCGGTCCCCGAAACACAAGGCAGCACGGTGACCGCCATCATCACTCCTGAAGCCGGCCGCGCGCTGATGACAAGCGAACTGGGAGAGATCTTTGATTGCGCGACGGCGCGTGACGGCTCGCTCGCTGTCCGTAAGATCAAGCCCGAGGATCATCCGCTGCTCACCAT
>JBGQGO010000320.1:0-6575 GCA_041497455.1 Blastocatellia bacterium
GTCGTTGTGCTTGTCGAATAGCAAGCGATCCTCGATGCCGGTTTCGAGATTGGGGATCGCGGCCACTTCGGACAAGATGTCTTGAATAATCTGACGGTATCTGGCGGTTTTCTCTTCTACCGTTTCCATAAGATGATCTCCGAGGTTCCTTGATCAAAACGCCTTTGCACCTGCGGACCGAGTTGCAGAGCCAAGAGGGGTTGCACAAAGAGCCTCCCCCTTGCAGGCTGCTGAAAGAGCCAAAGAGCGCCTCCCGTGGGAGTGACAATAATCCCACCAACGCAGTTGGTGGATCGTTCATACTCAGCCTACCACGGGATCGAGCGCGTCGGTCCTGAATCCCACCAACGCAGTTGGTGGATCGTTCATACTCAGCCTGGCGCTCTGCTCGGATTCACTTTCCGGCTCATCAGAACTAGGTTGGATATGAACGATCCACCAACTGCGTTGGTGGGATTCGGGAGCCCCGGCCAGTGCACGCGTAGGCTGAGTATGAACGAACCACCAACTCCGTTGGTGGGATTGCACCTGAATACTTGTGTCGCATCGACCTTTTCTGCAGCCTAATCGAGATATGCAAGAAGTACCCTATCGATGACACCCTCCGACTGGAGCTTGTTGCCTCATTTCTTATTCTTCTTGATTCCAATTATGGTTGCGATGACGACAACCAATCCAGCAATGGCTCCAAAAAATCCTTTCCCCGGCTTGCCCTCCTCGAACGCATTGGCGATGAATACGAGCAGGGCCACACAAGCACAGATGAAGAAGAGCAGCGCAATGCCATACAGTATTAACATCCAGACGGGAGGCTATTGTACCAGATCTTTTAGCGTTTGGTTTGCGCAGTACCCAAAGTCTCTCCCTATCGAGAATGTCTTGGGTAACACGCTGACTAGGAAAAATGTCCTAAAGCCAATGCGAGTACTTTCTCCTGGGTCGCCTCTGCGCGATCCAGCACTGCTCGAATCGTGCCGCCGCGCATCACCGCTACGCGATCGCTCATGCCGAGTATCTCGGGCAGCTCGGATGAGATCATCAGAATCGCCGCGCCTTGCTCCGCCAGCTCCATCATTAATTCATGTATCTCGGATTTCGCGCCGACGTCGATCCCTTGCGTCGGCTCGTCCAGAATCAACACCGAAGGTCTCACCGCCAGCCATCGGCTCAGCGCAACTTTTTGCTGGTTGCCACCCGACAACGTTGAGACCGGTGAAAACAGAGCTGGTGTTTTTATTCCCAAGCGGCGAACGTAGTCGCTCGCGATCTCGCGCTCGCGGCGGAAATCCATCGACCAGGGGCGTGAAAGCTTGTCGAGCGATGCAAGCGTGATGTTTGCGCTGATTGGCAAATCGGCGATCACGCCGTGCTTTCGCCGGTCTTCCGGCAGATAAGCAATGCCCCGCCGGATGGCTTCAGCGGGACTCGTAATACGTGCGCGTTCGCCCCTGAGCAATATCTCCCCTTCATCGGCCGGCGTCAGTCCGAAAATCGTTCTCGCAAGCTCCGTGCGTCCTGCTCCCACCAGACCCGCGACACCCACGATCTCGCCTTTGCGCACCGAGAGATTTACGTCAGCGACGCCGGCGCTGGAACACCCTACGCCTCTCAGCTCGAGCACCGTCTCGCCAAGCTCCACCGTTCGCTTCGGGAAGATAGCTGACAGTTCGCGGCCAACCATCAGCCGAATCAACTCATCTCGCGTGACCTCGTTCATCGCGCGCGTCTCAATCGTGCATCCATCGCGAAGAACGGTCACCCGGTCCGCGATCGCCGACAGCTCATCCAGCCGGTGCGATATATAAATGACGCCGACGCCGCGCGACCGAAGCTCACGAACCACTTTGAACAGATTCTGCGCATCGTCGTCCGAGAGCGAAGCGGTCGGCTCGTCCATGATCAGCACTCGCGCGTCAGCGCCGATCGCTCGCGCGATCTCGAGCATCTGCTGTTGTGGCATCGACAGATCGCTAGCGAGCGCATCCGGATCGATGCCGGCTCCGACTTGCGCGAGCAGCTCGGCGGCCCTGCGCCTCCGCGCGCTCCAGTTGATGCGCCTCCACAGGCTGGACCGTTCCAAACCCAGCGACAAATTCTCAGCGACGCTCAGCTCGGGGAAGAGCGCCGGCTGTTGGTAGATCGCAGCGATTCCCAGCGACTTGGCCAGGCGCGGAGAGTTGTGAGTGATCAGATGGCCGTCGAGCTCGATCTCGCCGCTGTCGGCATCGACGGCTCCGGTGATTATGCGAATGAGCGTCGACTTTCCCGCGCCGTTCTCGCCAACCAGCGCGTGCACCTCGCCCGAGCGCAGCTCAAACGAAGCCCCGCGCAGCGCATGCACGCCGGCGTAGGACTTGCACAAGTCGGTCGCACGTAACAGCACAGCATCATTCATTGGAGCCTTCAGTCAGTCGATTATTCGTCCTTGAGACAGCGCCCCTCGATCTCTTCGTAACGTCGCGCTGCTTCCTCCCAAGCCCGTGACGGCCTGGGCTCAAACGTCTTCAACTGCGCGTGCTCGCCCACATACCGCCGCGCATCCGCGAGCGACGCAAAGCGCCCCGCAGCTATCGCCTGCACCAGCACGTTTCCGATAACGGTTGCTTCCACGGGGCCGGCCGTAACAGGTAAGCCGCTAGCGGTGGCAGTCGCGCGATTGAGATAGTCGTTCCGGCTTCCGCCCCCGACGATGTGCACGCCTTCGATCTTGCGTCCGCTGAGCGACTCAATCGTTCGCAGCACCGAGGCATATCGCAACGCGAGCGAATCCAGAATAGTCTTGGTAATGAAGGCCGGATTGCTCGAGATGACGTGGTCACGGGAACCGGTCTCGACTAGTTGCTGGTCTATCGCACCGAGCATGACCGGCGGATTGAAGAAGCGCGGGTCGTCGGGGAAGATGATCGCAGCGCAGCCCTCAATCGACGAGACCTCAGCCAGCAGCGACTGGTAGTCCACATTCAGGCCCCGCTCGCTCCACTCTCTCCGGCACGACTCCAGAATCCAAAGACCCATGACATTCTTGAGAAACCGAATCGTGCCGAACGCGCCGCCTTCATTCGTAAAGTTAGAACGCGTGACCTCACTGTTGATCAGCGGGGTCTCGCGTTCGATGCCCACAAGAGACCATGTGCCGGACGATATGTAGGCCCACCCGTCTTCAAGCGGCGTGCCCGCGACCGCGCTGCCCGTGTCGTGGGTCGCCGGCGCAATGACTCGCACACCTTCAAGGCGCAGCTCATCGGCGAGCGCGGGCTTCAGCAAGCCCAAATCGCTGCCTGCCGGGACGAGTTCGCCAAGCAGCCTCGATGGCAGCCGGAGGCGATCGATCATCTCGCGGTCCCACGTTCCGCTTCTGGCGTTCAGCATCTGGGTTGTCGTCGCGTTCGTGTATTCGGTGACCGCTCTTCCCGTGAGAAAGAAATTCACAAGATCCGGAATCATCAACAACCGAGTCGCTTCGTCAGGCATGCGATCTTTCGCGTGAGCATAGAGCTGAAACAACGTGTTGAAAGGAAGGAACTGAATGCCCGTGCGCTCGAAGATCTCCGCGCGGGGGAATCGCGTGAAGACTTGCTCCATCACGCCTTGTGTCCGCGGGTCCCGGTAGCAAATTGGGTTTTCGATTAATTCGCCGTGCGCGTCTATCAGACCATAGTCAACACCCCAGCTATCAACGCCGATGCTGAAAACAGGGCGACCCAGTTCTTGCGCGCGCGTGCCGGCATCCATCAAGCCGGCTTTTATTTCGGCGAAGATATTCGGGAAGTCCCATCGAAGATTTCCATCGGATTGAGTTGGTGGATAGCTGAATCGGCGCACCTGTTCAAGCGTGAATTCCCCTGGAGCTACGCCCGCGAGAAAGACTCGCCCGCTACCTGCTCCGAGATCAACCGCGATGTAGACGGATTCGCCCACCACTCTCACCTTCGCCTACCGTCAGCCGCAGCCGCACACATCCTATGAACGGCCGCATCCATATCCCCTCGATCAATTGCGATCTGCCCATGTCGGATGTATACGACCGAGTCCCTTTTCCACAGCCCGAACCCCGGAAGCGAAGACCCAAACGAATGCCAGCCAAGAAAGGGCGGACGGGTTCAGGCGCAACCGGAAAACGCCAGCCAGCATGACTGTTTCAGGTGAATAGATTGCTACCGAGTTTCGAAGTGGTATCTGCCCGACTGCACCTCGAACACAACTGATTCGTCTTCCAACCGGCTGAAGCGGACCCCCCCGGCTTGGCTCGCGGGCATTCCGCTTTCGAGCACGTTCGCCACAGCTTTAGCAGGCACGTACACGGTCGCGGTCGTGTTAGCCGGAATCCTCACATCTAGTCTCAACTTGCCGTCGGCGACGCTCCAACTCGATTCGATCTTTCCGCGAATGGAATCGTAAGAGCCCCTCGCCCATTTCAATCCCCCGCCAGGATAGGGCCGAATCACGAAGTGCTCATATGCCGGATGCGCGTCGTCGTTGTTGACGCCGAGTATCACACGGTACATCCACTCGCCTACCGCGCCGATCGCGTAATGGTTGAACGAGTTCATTCCCTTGTTCTGAAAACCCCGGCCCTTTACGTACCCATCCCATCGCTCCCAGATCGTCGTCGCGCCGTTCTCAATCGAATAACCCCACGATGGAAACGTGTGGTTGTTGATCAGCTTGTAGGCGGCGTCGTTGTGCCCCGAGTTGGTAAGCTCGAGCATCATTCGATAGGTCGAATGAAACCCCGTCGACATGTGACCTTTGTATCGACCTATGCCTTCGAGCATGTACTTCACCGCCGGCGGACGCAGCTTTTCCGGAAGCAGATCAAAATGCAAAGCGAGCGCGTATCCGGCTTGAGTGTCTCCCTGGATACGCCCGTCTTCCGAGACATAGGCTTTGTTGAACGCGGCCTTGATGTCTTCGAAGAGCTGTCTGTGTTTCTTCGCTTCGTCGTCTTTGCCGAGCACTTGAGCAGTGCGCGAAACCAGATCCGCCGCATAAGCAAACATCATTGTCGCGAAGATCTCTTTCGGGACCTGACCGCCGGTGCGCGGGAAGCCTTCGTAGATGAGCGTGTCCGAATTCAACCAGTCGCCGTAGTCGTTGCCGCGTTTGTTCTTCCACAGGAGGTCAGGATTGTTGCCGCGAATGAATTCAACCCAGCGCTTGCCCGATTCGAGACTCTCGGCGAGCATCCGTGAATCGCCGTAGTGCTGCCACACTCGCCACGGGACGACTATGCCGGCGTCGCCCCAGCCCGGCACGCCGGTGAAGATTTTGTCTTTGCCAAAAGGATGCGGCGAGAAGTCGGCAAAGCGCCCGTCCTCAGCCTGAGCGTCGCGCACGTCGCGCATCCACTTCGTAAAGAACGCGGCCATGTCCATGTTGAAGATGCCGGTCCCGACAAAGATTTGAATGTCACCCATCCAACCGAGCCGCTCGTCCCGCTGCGGGCAGTCTGTAGGGATGCTCAGCATGTTGCCACGCTGCGTCCACAGGATGTTCCGCCATAGTTGATTGAGCGACGCATCCGAACACTCGAAGGCGCCGACTTCGCTCATCGATGAGTGAAACACCCGGCCGGTTAGCGCATCGAACTGAGGCTTGCTCTTGAGGCCGGTGACTTCGACGTAACGGAATCCGTGATAGGTGAAATGCGGCTCGAATACCTCGACGCCGTTTCCGCGGAACGTGTACGCGTCTGTCTGCTTTGCAGCGCGCAGGTTGTCGGTGTAGATCGCGCCGTCATCGCTGAGCATCTCAGCGTGCCGCAGCGTGACCGTAGTCCCCGCCGCACCTTGAGCCTTCAAACGGCACCAGCCGACCATGTTCTGTCCCAGGTCGAAGACATACACGCCCGGCTTCGGTTCGTTGATTGAAATCGGTTTGAGATCTCTCGATCCACGAATCGGTTCGTTCGGCTGCGCGACAAGAGTTGTTTGTACGCTTGAAGCGACGTCTGCTACTCGCCACGTCTTGTCGTCGAAGCCCGGAGCGTCCCAGCCGGGCATCTCGCGCCTTGCATCGTAAGCCTCGCCGTCGAGAATATCCGAACCGCGAATCGGACCCCCACGAGTCGTAAGCCACGAGTCATCGGTGACGACGCGTTCTTTCATACCGTCGGCGAGTTCGACTTCGAGTTGAGCAATGAAGCACGGATGATCGCCATAGATGTTGCGCGGCTTCTTGATCAAACTTCGAGCGAGCCCTATCCCGCCCGCGTACCATCCATCGCCAAGCACCGCGCCGATTGCGTTCGCTCCCGGTCTCAGCAGCGAGGTCACGTCGTAAGCTTGATACTGAGTTCGCGTGTGATAGTCAGTGAATTCAGGCGCGAGCAGTTGATCTCCGACCCGCCGCCCGTTGATATGCAACTCGTAAACGCCGAGCGCGGAGGCGTAGACGATCGCTCGCTTCGCTTTTGACGAGAGCTTGAACTCACGCCGTAGCATCGTCGCCGAGACATCCTCAACCGAAGGCAGCTTGTCGCCGGCCCACTTCGCTGACCAGTCCGCGGGCTCCATCAATCCCATCGCCCATTGCGCGGGCCCGCTCCAACCCGAAGCCTGGCCGTTCTGGTCCCA
>JBGQGO010000321.1:0-6570 GCA_041497455.1 Blastocatellia bacterium
GCGTATGCGCAGTTCAAACGCATGACGCATTTCAATCAAGAAGCTCAGAATGAGATGGCTGCGCTTGAGAGCGAACTGGCAGACCGCGGAATCGACCTGAACCAGTTGAATGCGACTCAAGCCGAACGCGACTCGATTGTTCAAGCTGATCCTTTCTCCGAGCAGACGCTCGGTGCCTTGATTGACCGGTATGCAAGCCTGAAGAGGAAGTACTTCTCGGGCGGCTACATGGGCGCCAAGCGCAAGGAGCTTGTGCGGAAAGTCGGGTACGACGCGAAGAACGCTGCCCACTTGATTCGGCTGCTGCGCATGGGCATTGAATTCCTGGTCGAAGGTGATCTGCACGTTGAAAGAGCTGATGCCGAGCAGTTGTTATCAATCAAACGCGGCGAGTGGGGCATCGAGCGCGTAAAGGATGAGGCGGAGAGACTATTCAAGTTGGCCGAAGAAGCCTATGTGAGAAGCTCGCTTCCGCCAAAGCCGGACACTCAAAAGGCAGAGAAGCTCTGCATGGACATAGTCACCCGGTACCACGGTTTGCGTGGTGATTTCAAACTCACGATGTCGTGAACGAATGATGAAAGAAAAATACTTTCCACAAGAGATCGAACAAAAGTGGCAAAAGCGCTGGGCCGATGAGAAGACCTTTGAGGTCAAAGAAGAGCGCGGCCGCGAGAAGTTCTATTGCCTCGAGATGCTCGCCTACACCTCGGGCCGTGCTCACATCGGCCACGTCAGCAATTACTCAATCGGCGATGCGCTCTCGTGGTTCAAGCGGATGCGCGGCTTCAACGTGCTGCACCCGTTCGGCTGGGATGCCTTCGGCCAGCCCGCTGAGACGGCTGCCATCAAAGACGGCACGGACCCGGAGAAGTTTACGCGCGACGCCATCGCGACGATGAAAGACCAGCTTCTGCGGATGGGCATCAGCTACGACTGGTCGCGCGAGGTCGCCACTTGCGATCCCGAGTACTACAAGTGGAACCAGTGGTTCTTCATTCGAATGTGGGAGCGCGGGATGCTTTATCGCAAGCTCGCGCCGGTCAATTGGTGCCCTAAGGAAAACATCTCGCTTTCCAACGAGCAGGCGTCGGGAGGCGAATGCTGGCGCTGCGGAACTAAGGTGATTCAAAAAGAGTTGCCGCAGTGGTTCGCTCGAATCACCGATTACGCGGATCAGTTGCTGGATGGTCTCGATCAGCTTGAAGGCGGGTGGCCCGAGCGCGTGATCTCCATGCAGCGGAACTGGATCGGCCGCAGCCGAGGCGCGCGGGTCGATTTCAAAGTCGAAGACTTGAATGAGTCAGTCACGGTGTTCACGACTCGGATCGATACGATCTTCGGCTCGAACGCGATCATACTCGCGCCCGAGCATCCGCTGGTCTCGAAGATTCTCGAAGACAAACCGCAACGCGACGAGGTGCTGAGCTTCGCCGAAAAGCTCAAGCAAGAGCAGCGCAGCGCGCGAGTCGACGAGCTGGAGAAGCACGGCATCTCCACCAGCGGCTACGCGATCAATCCGTTCAACCAGGAGCGTCTGCCGATATGGATCGCGAACTTCGTGCTGATCGAGTACGGAACGGGCGCTATTATGTCCGTGCCGTCCGGCGATCAACGCGACTTCGAGTTCTCGCGCAAGTACAACGTGCCGTTCCGGCAGATCAAGCTGACCGCTGACGGCCGAGAGATTCCCGCTGAAGAAATGGAAGCGGCTGACGAATCGTGGACGACTACAGTCAACACCGGTCAGTGGAGCGGGTTGTCCTCGGAAGAAGCGAGCCGGCTGATGACCGAATACGCTGAGGCTCACGGGTTTGGGCGGTCCGCGATCACCTACAAGCTGCGTGATTGGGGGATCTCACGCCAACGTTACTGGGGTACGCCCGTGCCGATGATCTACTGCGAGGGCTGCGGGTACCGGGCCGTGCCGGACGATCAACTGCCGGTCGTGTTGCCAAAAGGCGTTAACCTGAAAGTGGGAGGTGGCTCGCCTCTGGACCACGTGCCTGAGTTCGTCAACACGACCTGTCCTTGTTGCGGAGGTCCGGCTAAGCGCGACACCGACACGATGGACACGTTTGTCGATTCGAACTGGTACTACTTTCGTTACTGCGATCCGCGCAACGACGAGCAGCCATTCGATCCCGAGAAGGTCGCTTACTGGATGCCGGTTGATCAATACATCGGCGGCATCGAACACGCGGTGATGCACTTGATCTACACGCGCTACTGGACGAAGGTGATGCGCGATCTGGGCCTGGTGAAGTTCGACGAACCGGTGACGCGGCTGCTGACTCAGGGGATGATCAACAAGGAAACATATTTTTGCCCCGAGCACGAGTGGCTGTTTCCCGAGCAGGTGACTGAGGGGAAGACTTGCACTATCTGCGGTAAGGAAGTCATCACCGGCCGCGTTGAGAAAATGTCGAAGTCCAGAAAGAACGCCGTCGATCCGATCGAGATGATCAACATTCACGGCGGGGACGCGTTGCGCATGTTCGTACTGTTCGCGGGTCCTCCGGAGAAAGACAAGGAATGGTCGGATACAGGATTCGAAGGCGCATCACGATACCTGCAACGTGTCTGGCGCATCGCTCACAAGTGGCAGGGCCGGATTGCCGTGGTGAACAGCGGATCGATCACCCAAAGCGATCTTCAAGATCATCAGAGGAGGCTGCGTCGCCGTGTTCATCAGATCGTCCGTTCGATAACCGAAAACTTCGAGGAGCGGCTGCACTTGAATACTTGCATCTCGTCGCTGATGGAACTGACCAACGAGATCTACGCGTTCGACCAGGCGGTCGAGAAAAACGGCGACCCGAGCGGCGAAGATGTTCAGGTTGCGCGGGAAGCATTCACTGCATTGATACCGATGCTGGCGCCGTTCGCTCCACACATAGCCGAAGAGCTGTGGGAGAGCTTTGGCCACTCGGAGAGTCTGTCGCGATCGCAGTGGCCGGAGTTCAGCGCCGAGCTTGCGCGTGAAGAAGAAATCGAAGTCGCAATCCAGGTCAACGGCAAGCTGCGCAGCCGCATCTTCGCAAGCGCTGGCGCGAGTGATGGCGAGCTGCGCGAGGCTGCGCTTGCGGATGACAAGGTCAAAGCTGCAATCGAGGGCCGCGATGTTGCGAAGGTCATTGTCATTCCGAGAAAGCTAGTCAACGTAGTCGTCAAATGAGTAGCATAGACTTCAGTCTGTGTGCTGGCTGAGCCGGGCGGCCGGTTGTCATCGGGTCACGCCGACTGAAGCCTTTGCCACTTCCATCTTTCATCCAAACCACGCGAACGAATTTAGTCAGTTTGACCGAGCCTAAGCTCAGGCGCCTTTCGGAGCCCTGGTCACTTCGCACATCTTACCTTCTTTGTTCTCGTCTCAAAGAACTTCGCTGTCCTTGTTGGCGCCCGCCGTTAACTTGTTGCTGCGATTGCAGAAAACTGTCCACAACCAACTCCGATCCAGGCCCGCTACATTCGCAAAAGTCTCAGGGTTTTTCCGTATTCGGCGCGCCGACCCATACCGGCACGGGTATTGATAAAGACAATTACGCTGATTGCAAATCCCTCTGGAGTCAGCGGTCGTGAACAGTGTCGGAGACCCAAAGAATGAAGAGCAGGAAATCACTAACGAGATGGTTGATAGCAGCACTGCTAGTGTCCCTAACGATGGCAGGCATTCCGCTATCGCGGCTGGTCGCGCCCACGGTCCATGCCGCTTCCAGCCCGCAAAACACGGAACGCTTGCACAGGAAGTCGGACGACCTTCAGGAAGCCATCAACACAAAGGCTTCTAATGAACTTGTCTCGATCATCATCGACACTAAGGGTCTTGGTAACAATCGGGCATTCAGAAACCTCTTGGCTAAAGTCAGCCAGTTCGGTGGCACTGTCAGTAGAAGCTTGAACAACGACAAGCAACTTGCAGCGCAAGTGCCCGCCGCGATGATCGATTCTCTGGCCGCTGACGACTCAGTCAACTATGTTTTGCTCGACAGGCCGATCCAGGTAGCCGGGCATCTCGAGACCACTACCGGCGCAGCTCAAGCGAGACGGTCCGGGCAACCAGGCCCGATCAATGGCGCCGGTGTCGGCATCGCAGTTCTTGACTCGGGCGTTTACGCGGCTCATCACTCATTCAAAGACACCCGAGTGGTTGCGAGCGTCGACTTCACTGGTGAAGGTAGAAAGGATGACCCGTATGGTCATGGGACGCATGTCGCTTCCGTTGCGGCTGGCAACGATCATATCTCGTCCGGCGCATACAGCGGCGTAGCTCCTGCCGCGAAGATCATCAACGTTCGGGTGTTGGATTCTCAGGGTCAAGGTTCGGTCTCGAGGGCTATTGCCGGCATCGACTGGTGCATAGCTCACAAAGCAATATACAACATTCGCGTTCTGAACATGAGCTTCGGTACCGTCGCTGTTGAATCCTACCGCGACGATCCGCTGTGCCAGGCGGTCAGGCGAGCCTTCGACGCCGGAATCGTTGTATGCGTTGCAGCGGGAAACTCTGGTAAAGACGCTGCGGGTAACAAAGTCTTCGGCGCGATTCACTCGCCGGGCATTGAGCCTTCGGCGATCACCGTAGGCGCGGCGAACACCTTTGGCACCGACGCACGCACGGATGACGGAGTTGCGACCTACAGCTCTCGAGGGCCGACACGCGGGTACTACACCGACGACAGCGGAGTCAAGCATCACGACAATCTCATCAAGCCCGATCTTGTAGCTCCGGGCAACAAGATCATCGAGGCGGAGTCTCCGAACAATTATATTCTGAGCCAGTCTCCTGCGCTGGACGCGAACGTCAGCGGGTCAGCCTTCCACCGGATGATGTACATGAGCGGTAGTTCGATGGCGACGCCTGCAGTTGCCGGAGCAGTCGCCCTGCTTCTGCAGCGAAACCCGAACCTTACTCCCAATCTGGTTAAGGCTGTGCTCGAGTACACTGCTCAGCAGCTTAGTGGATTCAACATGCTCGAGCAGGGAGCGGGCCAGTTGAACGTAGAGGGCTCGGTTCGCCTGGCCGGGCTGATCAAGCCGAATCTTTCGAGGCTGATGTTCGGTGCGTCGCTGCTTCTCGGCGCGGCGCCGAATCAGTCGAGCACGATAGCGGGCGCGAGCTTCGCTTGGGGCCGCGGCATCATTCAGAAGTGGAACTTCGTCTCTGGAACCAACCTGATTCTAAAGTACCAGGGAGTCTACGGCACGGGTGTCTTGCTTTCGGATGGAGTGCTGTTGTCAGACGGCGTGCTGTTGTCAGACGGCGTGCTGCTGTCGGATGGAGTGCTGCTTTCGGATGGAGTGCTGTTGTCGGACGGCGTGCTGCTGTCGGATGGAGTGCTGTTGTCAGATGGCGTGCTGCTGTCGGATGGAGTGTTGCTGTCGGATGGGGTGCTGCTGTCAGACAGCTACCTGGCATCCTCGTTATCAGCAGCGACGTCGATGGCAATGGCGGTGGCCGCGCTCAATGGAGACAACAGCGGCAGCATGTCCCCTGCTCCTGACTTTGACCCTGCCCATTGATTGGCAGCGCGCGAAGAGTCGAACTCCGCCTGGACGTTGCTTACCGTCAGATTTTCTGATGCGCAGCCAGCCCGGCGGAGGACCGAGCGAACACTTAAACGGCGACATAGGGGAGAAGCGATGCCAGAAAGCAGTGTGACCGTGGTCGAAGATCGAGATCTATCGCCCGACGAAATAGCACTACTGGCCACTCTGATTGTCGATGAGCCGGATCACTATACGGTGCTCGGTGTCGACCGCGAAGCACCCGACGAAGAGATTCAGAACGCCTACCGCCTCGCCGTCGAATGTTTCCATCCTGCTAAGAGGCGAGACCTTACTGAATCAGACGGCGTAATGCACTGGAAGCTGAGCTCCGCATACCGTCGCATAGAAGAGGCATTCTCTGTTCTAGCGCGCCGAAGTCGAAGAGAGGTTTATGACGATAAGCTAACCCAGTGTAGCGCGGCGTGCATTGGAACGCAGCCTCAGCAGATTCTCCTTCCCAACGAAACTCTAGAAGGTGAGCGATGGCTGACAGATCGTTGGCCACCGCCCGAGTCATACGGGCCGCGGAACACGACGGGCAACCTGCAAGACGCCGCAGTGGGGCTCGGCGAACGACGCCGGGTGGCACGAATGCCGCTTAGCCTGCGGCTGCGTGTAACCTTCGATCATCACTGGCAGGAGCTTACAGATACTTCGGATGTGAGTCCGCTGGGCACAAGGTTCCGGCTGTCGCGCCGCGTCGAGCCTGGCTCGCTGCTGCGACTTGAAATGCCGATGCCAAAACATTTGAGAACTCGTAGTCACGACAACGAGCTCTACGTCATTAGCGCTTTCGTAATCTACGCGAATCAGGATGGCTCCGGACGCGATGTTGTGGCCGAGTTCGTATAACGCACTTGAGATCGGACGACTCCTAAACAAAGAGGCTGATGCAAGCGGCGCCAATCCCACCCACGCCAGTGGGTGGATTGTTCAGGTGCGGCCTACAAGACCGGCGGCCCGCCCCTTTGCTTTTGTTATCTCTCTCTCCCCTCGCGGTCGCGAGGGGAGAGAAGGAGC
>JBGQGO010000322.1:0-6564 GCA_041497455.1 Blastocatellia bacterium
GCTTGCAGCAGTCAAGATATGGTCGAGATAAAAGACCTCGCCGCTTGTGGGAACGTCGAGTCCGCCGAGGATGTTTAACAGCGTCGACTTGCCACTCCCCGATGGCCCAAGCAGAACAACGAACTCGGCGCGATAGAGATCAAGGTCGATGCCTCGCAACGCATGAACCTCGACTTCCCCGACGTGATAAACCTTGGACACGCCGTGCACGTGAAAAACTGCGTTCCCGTTTGCTGCCTCCGTGGGGTGATTCATGAGACCTCTGTCCGGCGCGCAGAGATTGGTTCGCAACTGAGGTGCCCAGAAGGCTGCTGAAAGAGCCGATAACACAAGAGTAGTCAGGTGCAATCCCACCAACGAAGTTGGTGGATCGTTCATACTCAGCCTACACGGGACACTGGGCGGGTGTCCCCGGAATCCCACCAACGCAGTTGGTGGATCGTTCATATCCAACCTCGCGCTGATCAGCCGGAAAGTGCATCCGATTGGAGAGTTAGGCTGAGTATGAACGATCCACCAACGCAGGTGGTGGAATTCAAAATCACGCTGCGTTCCTGCTGGTAGGCCACGTATGAACGATCCACCAACGCAGTTGGTGGGATTGTCGGCACCCCTCTGGGTGAGGCGCTGTTTGCCTTTCTCAGCAACCCTGCTGGGAAGCCGGCCTTGAAATTGTGGGAGATGTGCGGAAAATCGCCTGAGCCGGCCGCTGCGGTTGGGGAAATCTACCAAAAGGCCGCCGGCTTATGCAGCGGCCTTCTGGTGCCACGCGACACCACGGCGTTAACTGGAGTCTTACCGGCGGCGTGCGCCGGCGCTTTCACAGCGGATCGCTAGCTTGAGGCCTCGCGAAGCATGCGCATCGCTTTATCGAGACGCCTACTTTAACCGCTGGATCGATTCGATGTACTTCACGAGCGCATACACATCGGCGTGCCGTTGAAGCTCACCGCTGGTGTGCTTGAACACCGTCCCCCAGACGGGCATCTTGCTCGGGCCGTGGGCCGTTACTTCTTTCTCGCCGTCGATCTTGGTCTGGACGTGGTAGAACGGGAACTTCTCGCCGGCCTGTTGGATCGCGGTCAGGTCTGGCGGGCCCACTTTCAGCGCCGCCGCGACCGGGCCTTCGCCCTTTGCGGTTAGGCCGTGGCAGGTCGCGCAGTACTGATTGAACAGCTTGTGGCCTTTTTCAACAAACTGTGATTGTGGACCGGCCTTCGCATTTTGAGCCGAAAGGACCGAGCCCACTACCAACACAAGCGAAAACACAAGCGTTCCGATTGCAATTACCTTCCTCTTCATCTGCCCCCTCCTTTAGCTACACGGTTATCCGTAGCCGAGTCACGATGCCGCACAGACTGAAGTCTATGCTACTTGCCAAAGCTGAGAACTAGCTCCCACAGGCCGCCGTGTATGTTTCCTTTGGCCTCGGGCCAACACTGTGCGGCCGGGAGCTAGTTCCAGAGACTTACTCTTGCTAGTCAGCCGTTGCCGCTTTGGTGTCTTCCTCTCTTCTCTTCTCGATGCCAATGTAGTCGCGCGCATCGTAGCCGAGATACACTTGTCTCGGACGCGCGATCTTCTGCTCCTTGTCCAGCAGCATCTCTTCCCACTGCGCGAGCCAGCCCGATGTGCGCGGGATTGCGAACAGCACCGGGAACATGTCGACCGGGAAGCTCATCGCTTGATAGATGATACCGGAATAGAAGTCGACGTTCGGATACAGCTTTCTGCTCACGAAGTATTCGTCCTCGAGCGCAATGCGTTCCAACTCGAGCGCGATGTCCAGGATCGGGTTCTTGCCGGTCACTTCGAACACCTCGTCTGCGATCTGTTTGATTATCCGCGCTCGCGGATCGTAGTTCTTGTAGACCCTGTGCCCAAAACCCATCAGCCTGCCTTCGCCGCTCTTCACGCGCTTGATGTATTCCGGCACGCGGTCCTTCGAGCCGATCTCGTTCAACATTCGAAGCACGGCCTCGTTCGCGCCGCCGTGTAGTGGCCCGTAAAGCGCCGCCGCCGCGCCGGCCACAGCCGAGTACGGATCGACGTGCGAGCTGCCGATGCTGCGCATCGCGTTCGTGCCGCAATTCTGCTCGTGGTCGGCGTGCAAGATGAACAACACGTCGAGCGCGTGCTCCAGAACGCGATTCGGTTTGTACTTCACTTCGGTCATCTTAAACATCATGTTCAGGAAGTTGCCGGGATAGCTCAGATCATTGTCGGGATAGTCGTAGGGCATCCCCACGCTGTGGCGATAGGCGAACGCGGCCAGCGTCGGCATCTTCGCGATCAGCCTGAATATCTGATGGCGGCGCGATTCAGGATTGAAGATGTCCTTGGCGTCCTTGTAGAACGTCGACAGCGCTCCAACCGTCCCGATCAGCATCCCCATCGGATGGGCGTCGTAGTGGAACCCGTCCATCGACTTCTTGATCTGCTCGTGAATGAACGTGTGGTGAGTGATGTTCCAAGACCACTCCTTCAACTGGCCGGCGGCCGGCAACTCTCCATGTAGAAGCAGGTAGGCGACCTCCAGATATGTGCTGTGCTCGGCGAGCTGCTCGATCGGATAGCCTCGATAACGCAGGATCCCTTTGTCTCCGTCTATGAACGTGATGTTGCTCTTGCAAGAGGCGGTGTTCATAAACGCAGGATCGTAGCTCATCAGCCCGAAGTCTTCGTCTGAGACCTTTATCTTCCGCAGGTCCATCGACCGGATCACACCGTTCTCAATCGGAATCTCGTACTGCTTACCAGTCCGATTGTCGGTGACTGTCAGCGTATTCGCACTCATATTTCCTCCTTGGTTCTCGGTTGAATCTCTCGGCGTGAGCGTAGACGCAGGGCGACACGTTAGATTGTCGATTGATTCGACCTGACCAGTTCCACTGGTGATTGTGACAAACGGCTCGCCGCACCCGTGCGGAGTTTTACGCAGCCTTGCGCGGCGAGCAGCTAGCTATGCAAGCCGTGTTCTACGAATCGAGAGGCTCTCTGGCTTAGCGCCCTGCCCGAACGTAGCGCGCGTATCGCGGTACCCACATCTTCGCGTCGACTCGCCGCTCCAGTTCCTCTTTGGAAACCGCGTCCGTAAGTCCCAAACGCAAGGCTTCGCCGGCAACCGCCAGTGCGACGCGCCGTGACACCTTGCGAACGCCCTCAAGCGCCGGGTAAAGCGAGGCCGTCGGATCTTGCAGTGCAGGCGAAAACTCGGCCAGAGCGCGCGCGGCCGCGACAAACATCTCGTTAGTCACCCGTCGAGCGCCTGAGGCAATCACTCCCAACCCGACACCCGGAAACACGAACGCATTGTTGCACTGGCCGATGTTGATCACGCGATTCTCAAAGACAACCGGGGGGAATGGACTGCCGGTGGCAACCAGCGCCCGGCCCTCGGTCCAGTTGATCAGATCCACCGGCACGGCTTCGCTCTTCGACGTCGGGTTCGATAGCGGGAAGATCACTGGCCGGTCGACGTGTTTTGCCATCTCGCGAATCATCTCCTCAGTGAATGCGCCTTGCTGAGCCGACGCGCCGATGAGAATCGACGGCTTCACATTCTTGATCACATCCAGGAGCATGATGCGATCAGGGTCGGATGACTGCCAGTCGCGCAATCGCGCCGTGTCCTGAGCATACTTGTGCTTGAACGGCTCAAGCCCGAGCCGCCCCTTGTGCACGAGTCCGTGGCTATCCACCAACCAGATCGCCGACCTCGCTTCTTGCTGAGTGAGTCCTTCGCTCATCATCGCAGACACGATCTGATCGCTTATTCCGGTAGCCGACGAGCCGGCGCCCAGCATCACGATCTGCTGTTTGCTGATCGTCGAACCGATCACATCCATAGCCGCAAGGAAGCCGGCAAGCGTCACCGCCCCTGTGCCTTGTATGTCGTCGTTGAACGTGCAGAGCCGATCGCGATAGCGTTCGAGCAGTCGCGTGGCGTTGTTCTTCGAGAAGTCTTCCCACTGTAAGAGCACGTTGGGAAACTCGTCGATAACCGCCTGCACAAAGGTCTCGATGAAGTCATCGTACTCCTGCCCTCGCACGCGTTCGTGCCGCCATCCGAGGTACAGTGGATCGCGCAGCAGTTCCTGGTTGTCTGTTCCGAGGTCCAGAATGATCGGGAGCGTCCTCGCCGGCGGCACCCCGGCGCACAACGTGTACAGCGAGAGCTTGCCGACGGGAATGCCCATACCGCCGACGCCCAGATCGCCAAGCCCCAGTATGCGCTCGCCGTCGGTGACTACTATGACGTCGACTTCTTTGGTTGGAGCGTTGGAGAGGACGGCGCCGATGTCGTTGCGTTGCGCGTATGGAATGTAGAGCCCGCGAGGCCTGCGGTATATGTGGCTGTACTGCTTGCAGCCCTCACCCACCACCGGCGTGTAGATTACTGGCATCATCTCAGTGATGTGCTCTTGCAGTAATCTGTAGAACAGGGTTTCGTTGCGGTCCTGCAGACTGACAAGATAGATGTAGCGTTCAATATCCGTGCTCTTATGCTTGTAGCTTTCGTAGGTGCGCGCGAGCTGCTCTTCGGTTGAAGAGACGTGCGGCGGCACCAGTCCAAGCAGTCCGAACTCGCGGCGTTCCTCTTCCGAAAACGCGCTCCCTTTGTTGAACAGCGGATTCTCGAGCAGAGACTGTCCGGTCAGTGAAATCTCGATGGTTTCTTCCCGAGCGTCCGCAGCCTTGATTGAAGTCATACGCGCCTCCTTTCAGGCTGACAATACCACGGAGCGTCAAACAGCGAAACTCGGGGCTTGATCGTCTGGCGGGACTCCGAGCGATAGGCGGCCGCAAGCGCCAAGGCTCCATTCGCACCGCTCGAATTATTGCAGGGATCAAGACCTCTTGGTGCGCTTGCGGCCATTACGGATTCTCCGCCTATCCCGGCCTCCTTCACTAGCGCGGCCATCACATCTCGATGTGATGGCCGTCACCTCACATCGGCGAGGCTGCAAACTTTTCAGACTTCCGGCATCGCTCGCTCGTCATTATGACGGATCGTTCGAAGGAGTTCGTAGTCCGTAGTCCGTGGCTGTATTCAAGCTACGGACTACTGACCACGGACTACGGACTACGGACCTCCTTTGATAATAGACTTGAAAGGACGAAATCATATGTTGATCAAGAAGATTTCTTCGGTGGTTCTGATGGGCTCGTTGCTCCTTGTTTGCGGCGGCGTTGCCGCGGCACAGGGACACGCGGGTCAGATGGCGAGGTTGAAACACTTTTTGGCGTTGACCGACACACAAGTCAACGACATCAGCGCTCTGCTCAAGACGCATCGCGAAGCGGCGTTCCCGCTCGGGCAAGAGGTGCGCGCCAGGAATCACGAGCTGCAGACCGCTCTTGATGCGGCTGAGCCCAATCCAAACACGGTTGGCCAGCTTGTGATTGCCAGGAACGGGCTGACCAAGCAACTACAGGCGCTCAACGTCAAGCTGCAAAGCGATATCGCGGCAGTGCTCACGCCTGAACAAAAACAGAAGTTCGAACAAATGAAGGACAGGCGAGGCGCCCGTAAAGGCCGAGCTTAACGCTTCGAACCAGCCGGCAATGTGAAGGTTCGTAGTTCGCGGTTCAGAGTTCAAGCTTCAGCTTGCTTCCACGGCTTTATTCGATCGAATCAGGCAAGCTGAAGCTTGAACTCTGAACTGCAAGCTGAAGCTTGAACTCTGAACCGCGAACTACGAACCCGGTGGCGACGCCGTGACACCAGTCACTGCGAGGTGTGACAGCGGTCATAGATTTTGTGTCTGCGAACCAATAGCATGCGTGACGGCAGGGAGCTGTACTGCCAGTGCATTGATCGAGAGAGAGGTTCTGCCGGCCGAGGTGGCGTTCTCAAACCGGCTTGGTGATTCTTCCACACTCTCTCACTTCACAAGTCCTCGTTGGACTTTGGCCAGTTGTTTTGCACCATCGAGGACGGAGCGTTGTCGCGGGCGGGAGCAGGCGTAAAGGGAGACTGACGGGTCGCCCCGCCCACGCGGCGGTCACGTGATGCTAGCCACCCGCCGCCCTCCAGCCTCCGCTCTGGGGCGCGGGTCGGCGGCGGGTTCTTTGTTCATGTCAGTGATCAGAAGTAAGGAGGATTGAGCATGCAACCCGGAACAGCGATGGCTCCAATCAAGAGCATCCGAAATCTCATGACAACGGACCCCTTCTACCTGCTGCAGAACAGGTTGAATCGTCTTTTCGAGCCGTTTGCAGAGGAGACCTTCCCGCTCACGACTTGGGTCCCGGCCTGCGACATTTATGAGACCGCCAAGGAGATCGTGGTCAAAGCCGAGCTTCCAGGCCTCAAGAAGGAAGAGGTTTTCGTCAGCATCGAGAACAGTGTGCTGATGATACGAGGCGAGCGGAAGTTTGAAGAGGAGGTCAAGCGCGAGAACTTCCATCGTGTGGAGCGCACCTATGGGGAGTTTCTGAGGAGCTTCACGCTGCCGACCTTCATCGACGCGAACAAGATCCTCGCGGAGTTCAAGGACGGTCTGCTGGTTGTTACCTTGCCAAAGCGCGAGGAAGCCAAACCGAAGCAGATAGAAGTAA
>JBGQGO010000323.1:0-6552 GCA_041497455.1 Blastocatellia bacterium
CGAAGGCGGCTTATCCGGCGCATTGTCGTGAGCCATTCCCGGAAGCGTCAATCGCTCGCTTGTGCTTTCCAGCATCAGCCCCATGCTCGGATTGAACCGGCGCAGCGTCTCCAAATCCCTTCTACCCATCAACCCGGGATTCGCGTGCGGCAGCAAGCCGGTTTCATTCAACACTCGCCCGCACATCTCGGCGAGATAAGAAAGCGTAGTTCGATGGCCGAGCCTGGCGAGCGTATCTCGCATTTCGGGGAAGATGGCTTCGGGGCGGTCGCCGAGGCTGAACAGCGCTTCTTTACAACCGAGCCGCGCGCCGGCTTCGGCGACGGCGAGCACTTCATCAGGCGTCATCGTTCGCGCGCCGGGTTGGCCCGGGTCTTTGCGAAACGTGCAGTAGCCACAATAGTCGCGGCACAGATTCGTAAGCGGAATGAAGACTTTCTTTGAATAAGTAATGCGCCGATCTTTCACGCGATCGCGCACCTCGACAGCGGTCTCAAGCAGCGAGTCGAGTTCCTCGCCCCCGAGAGCGCGAATCAGCGTCGCAGCAATCTCGCGAGTGATTACGCCTTCGCGCGCCGCGGCCAGCGCTTCGCCAAACGTGATTTGAGTTGTTAATGTGAGCGCTTGCATTATCAGATTGTCTTGTCGGCCATTGGGCCCGGCCCTTTCTCAGCGAGCGCCCATCGCTTGATTCGCGCAGGTGTGATCCTGATGATCGGCCGTTCGTCGAGCTTCATCGAGCGGTACTGCGAGTACTTCTGGCGCAGCAACTCGACGGCGCGTGTGTGTTCGGAAGCGTCATCGGCGGCCGA
The DNA here is from genome assembly GCA_041497455.1 of Blastocatellia bacterium. Taxonomy (GTDB): domain Bacteria; phylum Acidobacteriota; class Blastocatellia; order UBA7656; family UBA7656; genus Onstottus_A. The sequence goes on from JBGQGO010000323.1 coordinate 813, forward strand.
GATGATCTCCGCTGTGCCGCTTATGAGAACATAAACCAGCTTATTCCAATCCTCCGAGTAATCGTCAATGACAAGCGCGACGTTCGGGTTGGCCCGAATGTTTCTTACGCGCTTGAGCGAGCCAGCGTCGACGCTCTTGGGCTTTTCATCGATCGGGGTGTAGATGCGCTCGCCATCGAAGACGTAGCAGATGGGTATAACTACCGGCCGGCGATCAACGCTGGTGGTTGCAAGTCGCGCCACGCGATGGCTGCGAATGAAGTCGACCGTGCTCTGGTGTAAGTCGAGGGGCATCACTCATCACTTCGAGATCTGTCTTAGCTGCTCCATAAGCAGGAGCATATCATCGATGCTCGCCGTCGGATCGAAACCCATGGCCGGAGGCGATTGAATCAGATGGGTGACGCCAATGTCTCGCAGCCGCGCCGTGTCTTCGCGTATCTGATCCGCAGAACCCGTCATCGGACTCCGGTCGCTGCCGGCCGGCTCTTTAAACAGCATTGTGAAGGCTCGCAGCACGACTTCCATGCCGCCTCGGCCGGCGCGCTCCGCCGTCTGACGAAACTGGTTTATCATCCCTTCCAAAGCTTCAAAGCTCAAAATGCCCGCCGGGTTCCATCCATTCCCAAACTTTGCGGCACGGTCAAACGTGTACTGGCCGAAGCCGGCGACGTAGATCGGCGGGTGAGGCTTTTGAACCGGCTTTGGTCCTACCATGGATTCCGGAATATGATAGAACTCTCCGTCGAACTTCACCGGGTCTTTTGTCCATAGCTCGATCATCGCCCGCAAGAACTCGTCGCAGCGCGCGCCTCGCCGCTCGAACGGGGTGCCGGCGGCTTCGAACTCATCGCGCGACCACCCGGCGCCGACTCCTACAAGTACGCGCCCATTCGATAGCACATCGAGCGACGCAAGTCGGCGCGCAAGCTGAATCGGCGAATGATAAGGCAGCACCAAAACGCTAGTGCCCAGTTGCACTTTCGCGGTGTGAGCCGCTACAAAAGTGAGAGTCTCGATTGGATCGAGAACTGTTTGATATGTTTCAGGCAGGCGGCCGTCTGGCGCGGCGGGATACGGCTCCTTCGGGGCGAGCGGCCACAACAGGCGCTCGAGCACCCACACCGAATCGTAATCGAGTTCCTCTGCGCGGCGCGCGACCTTGACCAGATTCTCCGGCGAGGCCTGCGGACCTAATTGCGGAAGCGAAATTCCAACTCTCATATTTACGTCCAGCTCCTCATTCAAAATTGACTATGACGTTGACGGTATAAAGTTTCAGTATGGAAGTCAACGCGGCTGCCCGGACTGTCACTCAGGGACGAGCTCGCGCCCCAACCGGGATTCAAACGCTGCGGAATATTGCGATTGAGTTGGCATCTGGAATGTGTTAAATACTGAATAACGAAAACCGGGGTGGGAGAAGGAAGCATGTTCAGAAGATTTTTGTTGCTCGCGATCTTCATCCTTCTTTTCGCTTTTGCCGCTGCAGGGCAAACCACCCGCCCTGCGATTAGACCGGCGGAGACCAAGACACCTGACAAATACCACGACGATGGACAAGAGGTAAGTCACCTGCCGGACGAAATGCGCGTCAAGATGGCTATCGCCCGCGCAGAAGAGGACCATAAGAAGGTCCTCGAAGACGTGGAAAAGTTGAGCAACCTGTCCGGCGAAATCGCCAGGGGTTATGGTGAACGCAAGCGGCTTTCCTCCGACGACTTGAAGAAGCTGGGTACGATCGAAAAACTCGCCAAGCGTGTATTGACTCAGTCCGGAGGCGAAGAGGTCGACCAGAAGTCCAACGAGATCGAACAAATGCCGCTGGCTGACGCCATCGATATGCTGAGCACAACAGTTGCCAACATCAGAAAAGAGATGACGGCCGAGACTCGGTTCGTCGTTTCGGCAACCGTCATCGCCAACTCCAACGAAGTGATCAATCTATCTCGCTTCATACGACGCGCCAAGAAAGCGGACTGATGTTGACCACGAAAGCCAGGGCCGCAAGCAGCGCGTCTTCCAGCATGCGGAGCTGGGGGACAGGCTACATCGCGGTCTTGCTCGCGCTTCTCCTGGCTACACCGGTTCTTTCTGGGAGCATAAGCCAGGACAAGAAGCCGAAGCAGGATCCACGCAAACGCGATGATGAACCCGTGCAGCTCCACTCGGACCTGGTTGTCGTAAACTTGATCGTCACCGATGCGAGGGGCCAGTACGCGCACGGGCTGTCCGCCGGAGAATTCAAAGTCCTGGAGGACGCCGCCCCGCAGCCGATCGACTCATTTCTTGCCGAGGAAGCGTCGTTCGCCGCGGCGATACTGATCGACGCGAGCGGAAGCATGGATTACAAGTTTGGCCTGGTGAGAGCCGCGGCCGCTTCGTTCGTCGACCACATTCGAGACAACGACCAGGTGGCAGTTTACGGGTTCAACGACAGAATAAGGCTCTTTCAGGATTTCTCCGACTTGCGAGACATCTCCGAATACGTATGGGACGCCAAAGCCGAAAACATGACGCGGCTCTACGACTGCGCGGATGAGGCGATCATCGCGTTGGAGAAACGGCCTGAAAAGCGTAAGGCGATTTTGTTGATCTCAGACGGCTGGGACACCTCCAGCCACAAAGCGTCGTTTGATTCGGTGATGAAGAAAAGTCTCGCTCGCGGGATAACGATCTATTCGATTGACCTTGTAGAAGACAGCATGAGGTTGGGAGGCAGCGCCGAAGTCTTGGGACTGAGGCGCGGGCAAAACGAGATGAAGGAGTTCGCCGCGCAGACGGGCGGGCGGTATCTTCACACGCCGCAGGGCGACAAGCTCGAAGAAGCGTTCACGGGCATCGTGGATGAGCTTCGAAATCAATACACGCTTACTTATTACTCCACCAATCAAAAGCGAGACGGGCGCTGGCGCAAGCTCAGCGTCGCCGTATCGCGTCCGGGGCTGACGACACGAACCCGCAAGGGCTACTGGGCGCCGAAGTCATGAGAACCGTCAGCTAAGAAGAGGCGATAGTCGCAACTCGAAGCTTCTCATCCCAAGTGCTGCTATGTTGATGACGCGGTTGTTCACTAGCTTGTGTGGAGATATAGTTTGGAGGTGGGCGCGGAAAGCATCTGCTACCCTGCATAGGAGGTGAGCGATGAGACGGGCATTGGTATTGGGTCTGACGATAGTCGCGCTAGCTTTTGTCGCATTGAGCCAGACAAAGAATCCCTCAGGCAGTAAAGACAAGTCTGATGCGCAAGCGCCGCCGCCGAGCGCCTCTGTTAATCCCTCGAGCATAGATTTCAAGAATCAGGTCGCCAAGAAGACCAGCAAGCCTCAGAGAGTCACTATCACCAACACAGGTGGGAAGGAACTCTACATCAACAGCGCCGTTATAGATGGAGACAACAAAGAGGACTTCTCAATTACCGGGGATACGTGTACTGGAGCAACGATCGGGGTGAACAAGAGCTGCATTATTGACATTGCGCTTACACCTGCGGCAACTGAAAGGCGCATTGCAATACTGGTGATCACAGACAACGCCATAGATAGTCCGCAGAGAGTAAAGTTGATTGGCAATGGGATCAACTCGTCTGCCGTGCCTCCTGGGGAGCGATAAACGCCAGGTGTATCGTCTCGGAGTATTCTCGGAGCGACGGCTCGTGTACCGTGTGTAGGCTGTACGTGAACAATCCACCAACTGGCAGTGGGTGGGATTTGCCCAAGACACTTTTATGGTCGTCCCCCTCTTAATCACACCCCAGCACTCGCGTTCAGGCACTTGTAGCTTGACTTAACTGGGCGCGAGTACAACAATGTCTGCGAAAGGACAGGTTCCCCAACTTAACCCCCAACGTTCGCGTTCCCGCAGGACCAGCAGTCTCTTATCTCAGGAGTTTGCCATGCCTTCAAACAAGAAGATGATCGTGAAGATCGTCACACTTCTCGCGTTGCTGACACTCGTCGTTGCTGTGCGCGCAGAGACCCAGTCGCTTGAAACTCTCCTGGCTTATCTCAAGAGTCCCAATCCGAGCACGCGCCACGACGCAGCCCACAAGCTCGGCGAACGACGAGTCCGCAATCAACTCGCGGTCGAAGCATTAGCCGTGGCGGCTCGCAAGGATGAAGACCCCGATGTGCGCGCCGAGGCTCTTCAGTCGCTGGGGATGATCAAGGACTTCTCGGCGCTGCCCGAGATGATCGACGCGCTCAAGGATCCGAAATCGGATGTGCGCGGCGTCGCGATAAGGTCGCTGGTGGCGCTGTACACCGAGCACGACATTGACTTCATCACCAACCGGCGCGCGGGCTGGAACCTTCTCAATCCCTTCCTCGACACCAGCGATCACGAGATTGTCGAGCCCTACATTAAGGTCGATCCGGCCATCGTGACTGCGATAGGGGAATCAGCGCGCGGCGACCGCGAACGCGATGTTCGCATATCGGCGATTCGCGCCATCGGCGTCTTGAGAGGCGCGGCTGCTATTCCGCATCTGGCCGACGCGCTCAACGCGGATCAGGATCTGCGGATCGAGGTTCTTCGCGCGTTTATCAAGATCGGCGATCCGTCGGCCGGCCCGCAGATCATACCCTTCTTCCGCGACTCGGATCACAAGGTTCGAACGCAGGCGATGGTTGCTGCAGGCATGCTCAAATACAAGCCCGCGGTCGAGCCGCTGCTCTCGACTTACGGCCTGGGTCCTGAGAAGAAGGGCACGCTCAAGAAAGTTGGCGACAAGGTGAAAGGGGGCTTGACCTACTTGCCGCCGCGCGACGAAGCGGCGCTGTGGGCGCTGTCGTTGATCGGCGATGAGAAGGCCGAGCAAACCTTCGTGGAGAATATGACCGACAAGGACGCCGACCGTCGTCAATATGCGATCGAGGGGTTGGCTCGAATAGCCGAGCCGCGTTACCTGGACCAGATTTCACGGCTGGTGCTGACCGAGAAGAACAACGACGTGAAGCTCGCCGAATATTGGGCGCTTTACAAGATGGGCAGCACGGCAAACATTCAGTACATCGTGCGCAAGCTCGAGACCGACCAGGAGGACCAGGCGCGCGCTTACTTGTTGGAATCCAATGCGGCGGATCTTTACCCGCACGTCCGCTCGAGTAGCAAAGAGGTCCGGCACAAGGTCATCGAGATACTCGGCCGCATAGGCGATCAAGACACGATCAAGGAATTGGAGCCGGTCGTGCGAACGTCAAGCGCTTCGACTGCGGACACGGCGACGGTCGCGATCAAGCGAATCGAGTGGCGCATATCGGGCCGCCCGCGCGCGAACGATAGCGTGCTGCAACGTGATCGCCCACGTCGCGCCTCGAACCCGTAATTTTGGACTGCACCGTTTTGGACTGCGCCGCCTATCCCGCGACCAAGCTCTTGGTTAGGGCCGGCGGCGCTTTTTGCTTTGGACTGCGCCGCCTCTCGCGCGATCAAGCTCATCGTTAGAGATGGCGGCGCTTTCGCTTGAGACTCACAACATCTTCCGAATCGTGAACATTGCTCACTCAGCCAACGTGTCTTGCGCGAATACCACGCACGGCAGAGACCGTGAAACTCCGGGAATCCCACCCACGGGAGTGGGTGGATAGTTCAGGCCCAGCCTACACAGGGGCGCATCCGAGATTCCCGTTTTTCCTCTCCTTCTCTTTCCTTGCGGCGCGAGGGGAGAGAGAGAACAAAAACCAAAGAGGGGCGGGCGGCTCTCTTCGTAGGCTGGGCTTGAACCATCCACCCACTGCCG
>JBGQGO010000324.1:0-6535 GCA_041497455.1 Blastocatellia bacterium
TCATCGTCGCTTGGTGCGCCGCTCACCACGAACTTGATTCGATGGCCAAGCGCGGCGGCGCCGCTCGCAAACCCCGCGAAGTGCGTCAGCATTCCACCTTCGGCTGTGCTCGTCAGCGTAGCTCGAACATACAGCGCGCTCAACGACCGCGTTCGCTCCGGATCGGGCAGGTGTCTGCTGATTCGTGAGGCTCGCACGGGTCCTCGAATCGACAGTGACAGGCCGAGCGCTTCAGTGAGCAGCCACGACAACGGAACGATCAATCCAAAGCCGGCCAACAACTCGAGCGCGAATCGAGGTGCTTCAATCAGCAGCACGCCGAGCCGTGATCGCGACGTTCCGCGGCCTCTCGCGTCGCCCATCATCACGCGGCGCGCGCCCGCGAGGATGGCGAAAAGCATGAGCGCGCCCCGGCCGCTCTGCAGTCTCAGGTCGGAAGTGAACACGCAGAACGTATCGGGTCCGAGCGACCGAACGCGGGAGAGGGCTTCCCGCTTCGAAGCCCATTTGAGATTCGTTTTGTTTAATGGCCGGATGTTGGTGTTGGGCAAACGCGCGACCGCCCATTCCATCGCGGCGTTCTCATTGCCCGACAAATCCAAAAGCAGAGCGAGAGGTCTTCCTTCGTTTCGAATCTCAGTCGCGCGCGCGGACGATTTATTCTCCGCCCGTGATTCGCCGACCTCTCTGCTTGAGGAGACACTGGCCATTGGCTGGCGCCAGCTAGTGCGAGACTGTGGCGGATTCACCTGGTTGCCGTTATGAGGAGGTTCCATCCAAATTGCGCGAACTGCTCGAACAGCGCTCCGAGTATCAGACGTCCGATTGGTCTCAGCGCGCCGGTTCATCCGGATGTGCGCCCGGCGTTGCTTTCTCCAGAGTGCGTCTGAATCTTCGATAGTAGAGAAGGTGCAGTAGGTAGTCCAGCGCCATCGCGCCGGCGACGGTCCATGCTGCCCCCGCGATTCCAAAGCGAGGCACGGCGAACGCCAACGTGGCAATCGTCGCGGCGCTGCTGATGAGAACGATGTTGCGCAACTCGGCGCCGCGCCCGTGCGACGCGAGAAATATGTTGTAGGGCTGGAACAACCCGACGAAGAGATTCATCGCCGCAAACGGAACCAGCAGCGGCGCCGCTTCGCTGTATTTCGGAAAGACAAACCTGAGGACGATCGGCCCAAGCACGATCAGCGCAATTGAAGCGGCAATGACTACGGCGGCGTTCCACCTTGTGATCCGGGCAGGAACTCGTTTCAGCCGAGCGAAGGCGCGAAAGCGAGTCGTGGCCAGCGAGCGGCTCATCATCGCAATCGGGTTGCTGAACTTCTGCGCGATCGCGTACATCCCAAGCGGCGCAGTGCCGCTAAGGAAGTAACCGATTGCCAGTTGATCCGAGCGCGAAGAAGCCATCCCGCTTATGCGGGCGATGTAGAGATTAAATCCGTACCCGCGCGTCTCTTTGAGAGTCAGCTTGATATAGCGCGACGCGCCCTTGAAACTCGGTTGCATTCGGGTCAGTGTCCAGACCGACGCGAGCCCGATGCCCGCCAAATAGGCTCCCAGAGCCGTTCCTGCGGTCAGGCGGTGAGAAGCTACCAGCACGATCAGCGCGAGCAGATAGCAGCCCGACATCGTCAACTGAAACACCGACAGCCTTCGAATCTGGTTTAGGCCCTGGCAGCTTTGCTCGATGAACAACTGGAACGGCTGAAAGAAAGCCAGCGCCGCGGTGGCGATGAACAGCCATCGTACGTCCTTGTCGAAGATCAGATCGATGGGTTTTGCGGCAGCCGCGATGAACACCGAAAACGCGGCGCTGATTGCGAGGGTCATCAACACGAGCGCGCCCAGCGCCTGCCGTTCGCTGTCGCGGTTCCCAGCGAGCGCCAGCACGCGAGCGCCCGCCGAGGAAATGCCAAACTCAAAGAACAGACTTGTGACGACGATGATGCTCAGACAGAATGCGAACCGGCCCATCTCCCCCGGTTCCATCCACCGCCCGAGAATGATGCTGGCGAAGAACCCTGCGAACATCGAAGCCGTCTGCGCGGAGAAGAGCATGCCCGTCTGTCGGGTGGTTTCGCCGAGCCTGAAACGTGAGGTAGGTGGCTGAGTTTCAGCGGCCAGTTGTATTGCTCCTTATAAAGATTGTTCGTAGTCCGGCCTTTAGGCGGAAGTTCGTAGACCGCTTTGCGCCAGTTCATTGTACAAACTTCCGCCTAAAGGCCGAACTACGAACATCGCTCATCGTGCAGATTGATGCGCACCCGAGGTCAATCCACGAGTCGGGCGCGTTTACCGCGCGCGAAGCGATAGCCCCACTGCATGCCTTGCCCGATGAACAAGCCAGCATAGTAGATCGTTGCCGCCGCTATCACAAAAAGAAAGTAGTGTATGGCCAGGATGTACCTGTAGTCGGTGTGCAGCGGCGACTGCACGCTGAGAAAGTAAACTGGAACGATCAGCAGAACGGCAAGCACTCGGCCACGGCGCGCGAGTGCCAATAGAATGATGCCTATCGCGATGAGCGCGCGCATAAGATTCGTCTTGAAGACATTTTTCTGGACCCCTAGAATTGCGGCGCGGGCGTATCGAGTCCAGAGATAACCCGTAGGCCCCATCTCGAACATCTTGGCCTGGCCTAAGCTCAGCACCGTTCGCTCGCCAGTTGACTTGTAGAATGCTAGTCGTATCTGCGTGTAGTCGCCGCTCGCAAAGGGAACCAGGAGCACTTTCATCCGAGGTTCAAGTGTTGAATCAAGCTGGTTGGCATCCGCAGTCTCCGTCTTACGCTTCGGCTGTTTTGAGGCGCTCGATGCGGCAACCGACGCAAGGACGATTCGCGGATCGGCAGTTCGGATCTTGACGTCGGCTCGCCCTTCTTCAAGGGTCAGCGATAACCTGAGCAGATAGTCGGTGTTCTTTTTCACATCGATGGGCTCTTGAGAGAAGAGCTCACCGTGTTGAGATCCATCGGCGGTGATTTGAAGCGCCTGGTTGTCATCCGGGATCGCGGCTTGAGCCAGCCCGGAAACGACGTTGCCATTTGCCATCAGCTCGCGCGAAGAACTTGACCACACTGGCGTCGCTTGCGCAGGGGGCTCCAGCGTGTGACCAAAGTTGGAACCGGTTGAAAGGACGGGCGCCGTCGCAATGAAATAGAAATCCGGTTGGCGAAGGTCATTGTATCTGAGCATGAATTCCATGCGGCGCAGCATCACGCCGCAGAACCACCCCGGATTCGAGCGCACAACCGCGAGCCCGCGCCTAAAGCGCGCCTGATCCCGCCCAATTCCATCCGGTTTCCAAAACCTATCCGCGTAGTCGGGACGGCCATACCACTCAGCATCTTTCAAAGCAGAATCGACGTCGCCACGCGGCATCCCAAACCTGTTCTCATTGTCATAGTCGGCGATGCCTACGGCCAGGTTGAGCCCCGCCATAATTGAGAGCGGAACGAAATGATGGAACACGATCCAGTTACGAATAATTATTGGCGCGATCATGACGACAGCCCCGGATATTAGCGCCAGCGAGTAACGCAACCGTTTTCCGCGGTCGAAGAGGAACGGAACAATGATGACCAGAAATGGCGCAAGCAGCAGGGCGTTCGATCTGAGCCAGCAGGACAACCCGACTAATGCACCGGCGGTTATGACTGTAATAAATCGAGGACGCTTGATTGCTCGAATCATGAAATAAACCGCCAGCAAAATCGGCAGGATCGAAAGCGAATCGGGACCCAGCATGAGCGAGTAGTAAGCGAAATGTGGAGAGAAGCCGCAGAGCATTGCGGCGATGATCGCAAGGGCAACCGGAAACAATTCTGCCGCGATAAGGAAGATCACAACTGCCGAAGCGGCATCGCCAGCTATCTGCACAACTCTGAGGGCGGTGTCGGCTTTCGAGAGCGCCTGCCCGTCCCCTTGCTCATAAAACACTTTGAAGATGGCGGCCATTAATATTGGATAGCCAGGCGGATGCAGTAGGAGTGTTGCGTCACCCGAGTCCGGGGGAGTTCGCGGGAATAGGATGCCTCCGTCTTCAAGTATCCGCTGTGCATGGTCGTAGTAGAAGAAGGCGACCAATTGAAGTCCCGAGCCGCTCTTTCCGCGCGCGAGCTCCGCATAGTTGTCCTGCCAATATAAGAGTCTTACGCCAAGGGCTGTGATAAAAATGACTGCGCAGATCGCTAAGAGCCGGGCGCGTGGCAGCTTTGTCCGTCGAGAATCTATTCCGATTGTCTTAGCGAGACTCGAAACCAGTCGGTGAATCGGCATAATCACTCGGAGGAAGCCAGTGACTTCTTTAGCGCATGTCGATGGGGATCAGATCGCTAAGGAATCCGTGCAAATCTGTCGAATCCGTTTCATCCGTGGTCTATGTTTTCGGGAGGATCGCCGCATAGACCACGGATGAAACGGATTCGACGGATTTGCACGGATACCACATCTTCACTTGCGAAATTGTCCGTTACACTCCACTAGCATTGCCCAGTAGCTCGACAACCGATCTGCTTTCAAACTCGGAGCGTCATATCGACCGCCGCCGCTTTCTGGCTTCCCGCTCCACCTTCGATCCAATGGTCATACCAGAGACTCAGATTCAGCAAAGTCCACAGGAAGAATGAATAATTCGCGCGGCCTGTCTGATGCTCGGTCAAGAGATGCTTCACAAAACCGTAGTCGAACAACTGGCGGCGGCGCAGCGAAGAGTTGAAGAGCGACTCCTCTACAAAACCACCGAACCTCCCGCGCATCCACTCGTCGAGCGGCACTCCAAACCCCTTCTTCTCTCGATTCAAAACTTGTTCGGGAATTACTCCTTCGAGCGCGCGCTTCAGAATGTACTTTGTTTCGCCGTCGCGATACTTCAAGTGCGAGGGGATCCCCATCGTGAACTCGACCAGCTTGTGATCGAGATACGGCACGCGAGCCTCGACCGACGCCGCCATGGTCATCTTGTCAACGCGCATCAGCAGAAGCTCCGGCAATCTAAGCTTCAGCTCCTGGTAGCTCATCTGAAGAAGCTGATCGGCGCCCGGCTTCGAAGCCAATAAGCGATCGAGATCTGAACGCACCACCGAGTACGATGACAAGCCCTCCTTGCCCTCGGCTCCGAGCCTCTTCTTCGTTTCAGGTGTCAGCAGCCTGCGTTTGTTCACTTCATCAAAAATAAAAGTGCCGCTCCAGAACAGCTCTTCCCCGTCAGCCAGGCGGCGAAACACATCGGGAAGCATCTTGCCGCCTTTCGGCAAAAGCCGGCCCACCCCGGTCAGACTAAGCGCCTGACCCGCCGCCGCCATCGCGCGCCGCATCGGCGCGGGCAATCGAGCGAGGTGACGCCATACGCGATTGTAGAAATCCAGATACACAGCGTAGTCGCGGTAACCGCAGAACAGCTCATCGGAACCTTCGCCAACCTGAACGACCTTCGTCCCGGTTTCGCGCGCGAGCTTCGACACGTAGTACAACGGAACGCAGACCGGGTCGGCTATCGGTTCGTCCTGATGAAAAATCAACTCCGGAAGAAAATCGAGCAGCTCCTGCTGGCTGATCAGCACTTCGTGATGATCAGTGCCGTACTCGCGAGCGACGTATCGCGCTTCCTCGATCTCGTTGTGAATCGGGTTGTCGCGGAAGCCGACCGTGAATGTGCGAACAGGCTGATTCATCAGCTCGGCCATAAGCGCTACATTCGCGGTCGAGTCGACGCCGCCCGAGAGAAACACGCCGAACGGAACATCGCTCATCATTCGCTTGGCGATCGATTCCTTCAGTAACCGGCGAAGCTCTTCCGCGATTGCGTGCTCGTCGTTCGCAATAGCCGAGTCAAGCTGGGCCGGGATCGCATCCCAGTAGCGAGTGACCTTCACGTCGCCTCGCGCGTCGCAGGTGAGCATGCAGCCGGCGGGAAGCTTTTGAATGCCCGCGAACAAAGTCTGAGGCGCGGGCGTGGTCATGAAAGTCAGGTAGTGATAGAGCGCCTCTTCATCGACGTCGCGGGAGACCGATGGGTGCTCGAGTATGGCTTTTATCTCAGATGCGAAGATCAAACGGCCGCCGTTCAGCGTGTAGTAGAGCGGCTTGACGCCGATGCGATCGCGAGCGAGCACGATTCGCTGCGCGACTTCGTCCCACAGCCCAATCGCGAAGTCGCCTTCAAGCTCGTCGACGAAATCCAACCCGCGTTCTTCATAGAGATGAATGATTGTTTCGGTATCGGTGCGCGAACGGTAGCGATGGCCTCTGGCCTCGAGGCCGGGACGGAGCGATTCGTGATTGTAGATTTCGCCGTTGAAGGTTATCCAGACTCGCCCATCCTCGTTGGGCATCGGATTGCGGCCGGCGGGTGAGAGGTCGACGATGGAAAGCCGCCGGTTGCCGAGTCCGACGCGCCGGTCTTCGGTCACGTACACACCGGCGTCATCGGGTCCGCGATGAGTCATCGTGTCGCGCATGCGCACGACGAGCGAGTCGCTAACCGCCGGCTGGCTCACGCCGTATTCATAGATTCCGCAAATGCCGCACATAAA
>JBGQGO010000325.1:0-6522 GCA_041497455.1 Blastocatellia bacterium
GGGTCGAATCCCGAACCAAAGCCGACGAAGCGCCCAAGAGAGGTGTTCTCAGTAAGGTTGAAGCGGTTGGTGATGCCCTGCTCGTTTAGGTACGCATCCGAAGAGAACGAAAGCAGGGTGGCTTGTTGATTCTTCCAGCCGAAGCGTCCCGCGCGAATCGCGCCGTTAACCTCAAGCACCGGCACCTGAATGACCTGGCCTCGCAAATTCGCGGCCTGGCCGTTTGAGATGGCGACGAGCGTGTTGCTGTCTATAGCCTCGACAAAGCCGTCGCCAAGTAGGTTCAGTGAGGTGCGGAAGGTTCTAACCTCATTGCCGGCGGGGATGCGTTCTTGTATCTCCGCGTTGGTTGCTCGATCATTATTGAGCGAGCCGCCTGCCTGGTCAATGAAGTTAACGCCATTAAAATGCCCGGCCCTCAGCTCGGTAACCTGGCTTATGCCGCCAGTCACAGGGTTCTGGTGGCACTCGGCGCAGGACTGTGCGTTGTAAACGGGGCCTAAGCCTTTGGCGATGTCATCACGTTCCTCAAAAACGTCTTTGTCGGCATTGAACTGGGCCTGACTGCCAAACCCGTTGAATACGTTGTCGAAGCCTCTAGGAGCTTCGGTTGGGCCCTGACCTTCGACGGTACTCGTAAAGGCAAACGGCAATGCGAGAGCCGCCGCGAACAACAGCAGAACAGAAATCTTCAGGATTCTCATTTCTTAGGTTCTCCTTTTTCGGCTTGGATCGCGACCGATCCAAAACACAATTCACGTTATCTGTACAACAGGTTCTGTGCTTACCCCTTGATCTCTGAAACCGAGTGGCTCGGTCTGTCCAGCCTACGAATGGGCCAGAGCTAGCGCAGACCGAGGGCTGCTCGTATTCGCATTTTTCAGACAAGCGGGGATTGCCTCAAAGTAAGACATTTTTGAAGCGACGCGACTGTATGATAGATCGTAGACAATGTCAACAAAAAAATCGTGGTGGTTGTGTAAATCAGACTTCACAGGCGCTACTTGGTCCCGAATTGTGGGAATTGACCCCCTCCCTCGGGTGACTCAGATATAACAACTCAACTATCTGGGCCCCCGTAGCGACCTACGGTCCCAACTTCTAGGCAGCTATGAAGCGCATGAAAACGACTGGGGCGAGCCGTCATCCTCGATGTCGCGCACGCAGCCGAAGAATCGCCTCCGGCGTTTGAAGTGTGCGGTACCAAGGTCTGGGAACCAACTAGAGGGTTAACCGCCGCTTGAACCGTTAGCATCGGACGCTTGGGAGGGTAAAGCTTGCCTAACCGATCTCTGATATTATTTTGCCGACTGTCCCTCCGCAGCGGAGGATGGCTTTTCCGGGTTGAAATCGCACATAAAAAAAACCCCCAAAAAGGAAAAACTCATGTTAGAATATGTCTATGAAATGCCCAAAGTGCTTTAACCCCCTACGACGAGTAGCCTCCACCGAGGATTCGGTGTGGTTTACTTGCCCGTTAGGTCATAGGTTCCATTCAGAGACAGGAAGCGGCATAAGCGATTCGGAAGGCCACCGCTACGCTGTCTCGGAGTGAGTAGAGCGGCTAACCCCCGGGATCGGACAACCGGGGGCAGCCGTAGGGACCCTTTCGCTTAATCGAAGGTGCAGTGCGCCTGCCTCCTTTGCCTCTGGATTGTCCTGCCACCCCCTGAACTTCGCTTCGTCCATCAAAGTCAAGAACAATGAACCAGCGTGGCTGACTATCAACCACAACACATCTGGTTGGCCGGGATTTAGCATTGGGGTGGGTTTCGCAAAGAGACCCGTTCTCGTTCCGCGAGCCCTGCGATCGAGCTACGGCGCTATTGTAGTCGTCACTGGCAGTTGGCTTGAAAAGGAATGAGGCCACGGCGCAATCATCTTGACCCCGAACCGCACGTTCCTGGAAGATGAGCCTGCCTCAGTTTTCTTCTCGGTGAGCTTTCCGCTCCGCGGAATAGCTGGTAGAATCTCGTTAACCTGGCGGGGGGATTGCTGGAAGGCTCGCCGGGCTAAAGGTTTCAAGGCAGAGAATTAGAAAGAAGGTCACTGCGCTGGAGTGCACCGGTCAAGTGCACCCCTGCGCGTCGCCTATTCTTGAAATTCGAATCAGTGGGGCACCATCAAGTAAGGGGACAAACAGAATGGAAAGGCGAGCATCGCAAGAGAGTTTAGTGGAGCTGATCGATAGTGGTCAGTTCCTGGCGGCGGAGGAGATATTCTCGGAACGTAGAACCAACGAGCCGATGGAGATGGTCATTCGCTCGGAGGTTGCAATGTACTTCGACAGGCTGGAGGACGCAGCCGTGCTGCTGGAAGAAGTGGCTCCGCGAATCGCCGACATCGGCGTAGCCGCGCGGTTCTCACTCACAAGGGGCCGGCTCGCTCTCTGGCGCGGAGACGCCCAGCAAGCAGAAACCCAGCTTCAGTCTGCGTACCACTTCTACTTATTTCTGAACGACTCATTCGGCATCAGCCAAGCCTTGCTCAACTTGGCTCGATTTGCTCGTAGCCGTGGGGAAATCGAGGAAGCCGCAGCAAAGCTTGAGGCAGCGCAGAATGGAATCAAAGGACGCACGGGCAAACGTACGGAATATCTGCGCGGAGTCATTTCAACTGAACAGGCCGCAGCGGCCGCCGACCGGGGCGAGATCGAACCAGCGGCCGAGATGTACTCCGAAGCAATGCGGCTGCTTAAGAATTATGAGAAGGGTCGCTTCTACGCGCGCGCGCTGGTCGGGATGGCAGATCTCAAATGTGCGCTCGGCAATTTTCAGGACTCACTGGAAATCTACAAGGAAGCCGTCACTGTTCTCGAGCGCTATGACCTGAAGAGAGACCTTGCTGAAAGCAAACTGAAACTTGCCCGCGCGCTGATAAGGCTGCAGCGCATGGAGCGAGCGGAGAAGCTCGCCGAAGAAAGCCGCGAGTTGCGAAAAGGAGATCCGGCAGGTGAGAGCGACGCGATCGCTGTGCTCGTGCTGGTCGCCCTCCAGAAAAACGAGCTTGAGGGTGTGAGTGAACGCGCGCATGCCGCTGTAGAGTTGAGCGATCAAAGCTCCTCTCCGGAGAGCCGAGTTCGCACCCGCATTGCACTCGGGCACGTGAAGCTGGCGGAGCGGGAGTTTAAGGAAGCGACCGACGCGCTTGGCGCGGCAGCAGAACTGGCCCGGGGCACTGTTGGAGCTCCCGTACGCCGGCTCGAGCTCGAAGCCACGGTTTACCTGGCCGAAGCGTTTCATAACAGTGACACGCGCGCGGGCAGGACCGAGCTTGTGCGAGCCAGCGAGTTGCTCAACCAGGTCGAAGACGCCTTTCTGGGCGATGAGTTCAACCGGGTGTCTGCGAAATACGAAGAGACGATGGTCTTCACTGAAGACAATCGTCTCGTGTTTGACGGCAATCAATTGCCGCGCTGGCAGGAAGCAAAACGCACGCTTGAAGGGTTCTTGCTTCGCAACGCGTTACGCCAAACTAACAACAGCCTCACCCGCGCAGCGCGCAAGTTGGGCGTGTCAAAGGTTCACGTGCACAACTTGAAAAAGAAGCATGGGCTCTAGGGCGCCGAAGATGATTCCCCCAACTTGATGATTGCGGCGCGCAGCTTTGCGTGGCGCTGAAGCAGCCGCGCGTAACGTGATTCATCCGCTTCTGTCTTGGCGCGGATGATCTGTGCCAGTCTCTTTTTTTCAGGCCCGGTCCACTCCCATAGACCGGGGATCAATGCCAGAACGAGCGCCAGATCTTCGAAAGCCTGGTATTCTGGTTCGCCTGCTCTTGGCAACCCCCTTCCGAGAACGCGCGCGATTTTTTCGGCGGATGCTGTTCGAATCTTCACGGCGTCGCCATCGAACTCCCCAGACATTCGCCGTTGGACTGCTAGCCCTAGACTCCGAATAGCGAACCGGTCCCAGTCTCCGCGCGGCGTGCCCGGAGCCTCGTAAACAATGTTCCCCGCTGAAAGCCGCCGGAGCACCCGCGCCGGCGTACGGTATGTTGGATCCGCCGCGATCTTTCGCTCTTCCGCTGCCATCAGTCTGGCAAGCTCCGGCCGCGTTGGCCTGAAGCCCATCTTGCGGTAGAACCAGAACGCGCCCGACTCGATTGCCTCGTCGTTGTTGAAGCCGATCTGGTACGGGTCGATCGAAATGCAAGTCACCCCAACGAGCTGATGCAGCAGCCGAAGCACCGTCGCGTACACCCATGCCGACTCTCCCTCGCGGAATGTGTAGAACGTGTTGAAGCCGATTTCCATCCGCTCGCAGATCGTGATGCCTTCGATGTAGTTGATCGGAACTCCATTCTTCAACGTGAACCCGGCGTGATAAGCGCGCAACGGCAACCGGCGCTCGGGAGGCAAACCCCAGAGAAAGATTTCGACTCCCCGTCCGGCGTCTGCCCGCACAACGCTGTCCGGATCGCCATGTGTGATGCCGTACAGCTCGCGATAGCGGACCGTCGTTGTGTCGCGAAGCATGTCCTGCATAGCCTTGCCCTGCGCGCGAGAAAGCTTCTTCAATTCAAACGGCGGCGACTGAAATTCCTTATCGAGAGAAACCTCGCTCCGCCGGATGAGCGGCCCCCTGTGATAAAAGACCTTTCGGACCCGGCGCTTGTTTCGCGTTCGTGAAGCCCGCGAATCGGCGAGGTCCCATCGAATGCGTAGTCCGAGCGAGTCGTAAAGCTCCGCCTTCTGCTTGCCTTCCAGCTTTAGTTGCTCGAAGCGCCTTACCAGCCACCCGAGCCGTTGCCGCTTCTGTGTCGCTTCGTCAAGCCAGGTGAGATACGGGATGTTCGCCTCGACGAGCGAGTCTTCGTATAGCAGCGGAAGAAATCGAGGCAATGTTGCGCCGAGGCGCTCCGGCTTGCCGGGCTCGTTCCAGTACGCATCGACCCGCGACGGATATCGATCAACCAGGAATCGGACTATGTCATAACTGAATGTGCCCGATATCGCTGTGCCGGCAATGCCCGAATACTCAATGTAGTCGAGCGGCGTGAGGTCCGTCCCTGATAGTCGAAGCTGATCGACCCTTTGGCCGAAGTTTGAAAGAAGCGCATCGGTTGCTCGAAATGCGGCGGGACTCTGAGGATGCGAGCGTATGAATAAAAGCGCTTCGTGAAATCGTGCGAGCGAATCAGCATCCGGGAACTGGCGCTGACCGAGGAGCGTCAGCAGCTCTTCTGTGCGCGCCCCGTTATCCGCGCCGAATTGACGCTTCGATTCTTCGAGTTGAGATAGAAGATGGTCGAGTGAAGGCATGGTTTCCAGTTCCTGGTTTCTGGTTTCCAGTTTGTGATTCGAGAATGACGATCATCAATCGATGATGGACCGGGAACCAGAAACCAGAAACGCGAAACCAGAAACTCACTAAAGCAGGTATCGCCGGCGGACCATCTCGAGCGCGACTGTTGAAGCTCTCCAGCGAACGAGGTGGCGATCTCCCGGCAGCACAAGCCTCCTGTTCGAAGTCACAACATCGTCGGCCAGACCAATGTACACGGTTCCCACCGGCACTGCGTCCGTACCGCCACCCGGTCCTGCGGTGCCGGTAACGCTCACTCCTATCGTTGAGCCGATTCGCTCTTTCACTCCTCGGGCCATCGCTTCGGCGACTTCGCCGCTTACCGCGCCGTGGCGCTCGATCATCTCCGCGGGCACACCGAGCAGCCGAGCCTTCGCTTCATTGGTGTAGCTGACGACGCTTCCGGCGAAATAGTCGCTCGAACCCGGCACTCGCGTTATTCGTTCGGCGACCAGCCCGCCGGTGCAGCTTTCGGCAGTTGCGATGGTGAACTGCTTCAGGCGAAGCCGGTGGCCAACCACCTCTTCGAGCGACTCGCCCGTAGTCGAGTAGACATAGTAGCCGAGCGTCTCTTCCAGCTTGTCCGTCAATTCTTCGGCGATCTCTTCAGCGCGCGCGGCGGTTTCAGCCGTTGCCGTCAGGTGTATTTCGATCTCGGAGTCGGTAAACAGAATCGTTGTCGAGGGGTTCGTGTACTCCTTGTAGACGGGCGCGATCATGTCGTCAAGAGCCGACTCGCCGAGCCCGGTAACTTTAAGCACTCGCTTTGCGATTCGGACACCACGCGACATCCGTTCAAGGTCCGTCATCACGTGGTCGACGAACATCGGCTGGTTCTCGCGAGGCGGCCCTGGCAGCAAGACTATCAGCTTGCCGTCTTGCTCGATCTTGATTCCGGGCGCTGTGCCGTTCGGATTTGGCAGCACCCTGGCGCCTTGCGGGATCAGCGCCTGCCGTTCGTTGTTCGGCGTCATCTGATAGCCGCGGCTCGCGAACCGCTCGCGTATCCCGGCAAGCACTTCGTAATCGAGCGTCAGTTGGCGGCCGGTGACTCGCGCGAAGACCTTTCGTGTGATGTCGTCTTCAGTGGGCCCCAGCCCGCCGGTCGAGATGATAACCTCTGAACGTTTTAGCGCATCGCGAACGCTCTCTTCGAGAATGGCTTCATCATCGCCGACGACGGTCTTGAGCTGAACCTCTATGCCTACGGAGTTCA
>JBGQGO010000326.1:0-6513 GCA_041497455.1 Blastocatellia bacterium
ACGCCGTCGATGATCGTCTTGTCATTGAGAATCACTGTGACTCTGCGGCCGATGAGCGTGATGTCAAAGCTCTGCCACTCGCCCGCTTTCTTTGCGGGATTGCTTGAAGGAGTGATGAATCCGTAGACGCCCCCGATTCGATGGCTCTCGGGTTCCTGTCCGAAGTTGTCTTCGACCTGGACCTCGTACCGCCCGCGCAGATAGACGCCGCTGTTGCTCTTGTCGACCATCTTGAATTCGACGTGCAGCTTGAAGTCGGTGAACCTCCGTTCGGTGATAATGTCAGTGCCGCGCGGCGTGTTTTCCATCACGGCACCTACGACTCGCCAAGTGTCAGCTTTTCTCGCGTCGCGGACTTTCCAGCCGGTCAGATCGCTCCCATTGAATAGGGAGATGGGTTTACCCCAGCGCGGAGCGGACTTGCGATTGAGTTTCGACGCTCGCACTGCGGTCCACTTCAACGTAGCGCCGTTCGGGTCGAGGGTTGTTCCTTCGAGGCGGCTGCCAACAAAGCCGGCTTCGAACTTGAGATCGGATTTATGCCGCTCGTACTGAATCGGCAGGCTGAACGTGAGATGTCCGTTCGCGAACTCGATGGTCTTGATGGGCCGCTGACTCCCGACTCTACCGACGAAGCGTCCCGTGAGTTTCCCGGCTTCGCCAGTCACCTCGAACCACGACGGGTATTGATCGCCGTTGGCTTCCTGGATGGTCATGTCCCAACGGCCGATGATTTTGTCACCCGGCGCCAAGCTTAGACGTGAACCGGAAGCGCTAATCAGGGGAGTGCTCGATACCGCCAGGCACAGCAAAGCCAGAGTGTTTCTCATAAACATTTGATCGCTCCTTCAAAGAGGATTAGTCTTCCAGGCGTGGTTCTGCGATTTCTCATTGCAAACGATCCGAGCACGAGGATAATAGTAGGCTTTCAACAGCCGGGCAAACCACGGCCTGGGAGCGCCTTTTGGACTGCGCCGCCTATTCCGCACTCAATGACTGTCGCGTGCGTGGCGGCGCTTTTGATCGAACACGATGTTCCCGCACTTCATAACGCCCATAAACAAAAGCGCCGCCACGCATGCGATAGTCACTCAATCCGGAATAGGCGGCGCAGTCCAAATAAGGCACCGCAGCCCAAAGGAACAGGAGATTGAATAATGGACTCCACAGGAAAAACCTCTCGACGAGATTTCATCAAGCTGACCACTGCCGCGACGGTGGCAGCCGCTACATCAACCACGATCCTTGCCGCCGAAGAGCCAGGGCGACCCCAACGAGTTTCACCGAGTGACAAGATCAGGCTCGGACTCATAGGAGCGGGCGGGCAGGGAATGGGCGACACGCGCGAAGCGCTGAAGATCCCGGGAGTCGAGCTTGTCGCAGCCGCCGACCTCTACGACGGGCGGCTGACTCGCGCAAAAGAGATCTGGGGCAACCAGCTCTTCACAACGCGTGACTATCGCGAAGTCCTCTCGCGCTCCGATATCGATGCGGTCGTCATTGCTACTCCCGATCACTGGCACATGCGCATCTCGAACGATGCGATGAAGGCCGGCAAAGACGTCTATTGCGAGAAGCCGATGGTGCAGTCGCTCGAACAGGGCAAGCACGTCATCGAGACGGTGCAAAAGACAAACCGCATCTTTCAAGTCGGCAGCCAGCGCGTCAGCTCGATCGTCTACAAGAAAGCCAAGGACCTGCTCGCTTCAGGAGCGATCGGCGAGTTGAATATGGTTGAAGCCTGGTGGGACCGCAGCAGCGCTATCGGCGCGTGGCAATATTCCATACCGCCGGACGCCTCGCCCACGACCGTTGACTGGGATCGCTTTCTCGGCGAAGCGCCGAAACGCGGGTTCGACGCCACGCGGTTTTTCCGATGGCGCAACTATCGCGACTACGGGACGGGAGTCGCCGGCGATCTTTTCGTTCACCTTTTTTCAGGGTTGCACTTCGTGGTGGGAACGACCGGCCCGACTCGAGTGATGGCGACCGGCGGGACGCGCTACTGGAACGACGGACGCGACGTGCCCGATGTGATGCTTGCGTTGTGCGACTACCCCAAGACCGCGAACACACCTGCCTTCAATCTGGCTCTGAGAGTCAATTTCGCGGCTGGTGCGAACGAGAGTTCAGGCTTCCGGTTCATCGGCAGCGAAGGCGTGATGACGCTGTCGGGCGTGGTGACAGTGAACAAGAAACAGCGCGCTAAGGAACCGGGTTACACGATCGACACTTTCCCGAAGGCGACGCAGGAAGCGTTCTTGAAGGAGTACCGCGCGAAGTATCCCGAGAACAAACAGGACATCAACGCGTCTAGCCAGGACACCTACGCTCCGCCTTCCGGTTACAGCGATTCCGTCGATCACTTCGCTGCGTTCTTTGAAGGCATGCGATCTCGCAAGCCAGTCGTCGAGGACGCGGTATTCGGCTTCCGTGCAGCGGGCGCGGCTCTGTTGTTGAACCTGAGCTACTTCGAGAACCGGGCTTATGAGTGGAACCCCCAGACGATGACCTTCAGTAAGGAACGAGGCGCCTGAGGAATCAGCACCGCGAGCGTCTTAGCGTTCTTTGCGGGCCTTTGCGTCTTTGCGCGAAACGCTCTCTTGCTACGGTTGTTTCGCGCAAAGACGCAAAGACCCTCGTGGTACTGCCTCAAGCGTTAGCTGCATTCCACTGCTTCAGCCGTTCCAGGCTTGCGAGAAACGGCTTGATCCCTGCCCAAAGCAAAAGCGCCGCTGCCACGTGCGCGAAGGACTCGACGCTCAGCAATGAGTATCGGACGGCCTGATCGTTTTTGAAAACGAAATCGGTCGCAGCGGCCACCGCGGAAGGCCCCAGCCCAAGGCCTATGAGGTTGACCACAAACAGGTAGATCGCTGAGGCTTGTCCCCGCATCGCGGCCGGCATCATCTGCTGAATCGCAGCCGCTGAAACACCAAACGGCGCGGCTGCCAGAAAGACCGAAGGTACAAGCAGGGCGGCGGCCCAGTTACCATCCGGCGCCAAAGGATAGAGCATGCCGCAGGGAAGCCACGCGAGCGCGGCAATCAACCCGACGCGCATCGTCGCTTCTCGGCGGCCGCGCTCCACCATCCAGTCGGCCAGCCGCCCTCCCGCGACTATTCCGAGCGTGGCGGCTATTGCAATGATCCAGCCAAAAACTTGTCCAGCCTTTGCCTCGCTCCAGCCGTGATTGCGCACGAAAAAAGTCGGAACCCATGCGCCGCTGCCATAAGACGATAATGACAACAGCGCAAAACCAACATTGTGACACAAGAAAGTTCGCCAATTTTGTTTGAGATACGCGACGACCTCACTCATTGGAACCTGCGCCACTCGTGTCTTGCCGTCCGCTGTCTTCATCATTCGGATGCCGCGGCGAACGGGCTCGCGCACCGTGTACACAAGCAGCGCGAGAACAACGCCGGGAAGACCGACGATGAAGAACACTACTTGCCAGGGCCGGGTCGCCCCGACTAGCGGCACATTCCACGTTTCCTGAGCCGAGGCGAGGCCGGCTACCAGGCCGCCAACAATTAAGGCGGTACCCGAGCCGATGTAAATCCCCATCGAGTAGACGCTGATCGCTGTTGCGCGGCGTTTTGGAGGAAAGTAATCGGTGATGATCGAGTAGGCCGCGGGTGATAGAGCTGCTTCGCCGACTCCGACTCCCATGCGCAGCAGCAGCATCTGCACGAAGTTTCTGGCGAGCCCGCAGCCCGCAGTCATAACGCTCCAGACCGCGAAACCTACGGCGATGATAGTGCGGCGGCTCCGCGAATCGGCGAGCCTGCCAAGCGGAAGACCAAAAAACGTGTAGAAGAGCGCAAAGCTGAATCCCATCAGCAGGCTCATCTGAAAATCAGTTATGCCAAGGTCGCGCCGGATCGGCCGGACAAGCAGAGTCAGAATCTGCCGGTCGATAAATGAGAAGATGTAGACGAACGTCAGCACGCCGACCACGTACCACGCGTAGACTTGCGGCGGATAGGGTTCTTCCTGCTCTGGTTCTTGGGTCATAAATCACCGGGCTCTCTGTTGCACTCACAGAATCCGCGACGAACGCGCGACACTATATCCCAGATTCTCAGCCGCCTCAACGAGACGGCGTTGCGACCGCGAGTTTGTGGAGCACTGGCTGAGTGAGGCACGACCGGAGGTGGTGACGCACGCGGTCAGAGCGGTTCTTCTTCTTCAGCGTATGCTTTTCTGCGACTCGATGTCTTTGACAAAGTCCGCTGCTCTCAGAATGCGCAGAAACGGGTAGCGGACACGAAACCGGCGGGCGACATCCGTGTCAGCGCTCATCAAGTCGAGAAGATCATCATCCCTGCTCACCAGTTGTGACGCATTCGCGACGATCGCGAGATTGAGATACATCTCGTCGTCTGGGTCGCGCTCATAGTGATATTCTTCGGGGATATTAGTAGTCAGAATAGCTTTGGCTTCGAGCTTGGCCAGGAGAGCGTTGACTATGCGGTCATTGATGGCCGGAAGCTTCCTGCGGACTTCCGGGCGGCCTAAGACGTCACGGACTTCGCGCAGGATCTCTTCACTGACAAAAAGCGAGATCACGCCGTCAAAGAACAATCGCAGCGCCTTGCGCGCCGGACTGACACGGTTGGCAATTCCCTGCACAAAGACATTGCAGTCGAAGACCACGCGCGGAGTCTGTTCGTGCATGGGTTACTTCTTCCGGCGTTTTTCCTCGCGTCCAGCGTGTCGGGCCTGTTTGATCAGATCGTCAAGTTCCTCTTCCGTCATCCCGCTTTCATCGAAGCTTTTTGCGATCGGCTCGACGATCTCTTCGAACGGCCTTCGTGCGAGAAGCGCCGTCTCCAGAAGTTCCAGCGCACAGGCTTCGGGTGTGTTCCCTTCGCGCTTAGCCGCTTCTGCGATGGCGCGAACGGTCTCAGGGTTTATGATCTCAAGGACCAGGCTTTCCATTGTGTGTCTCCACTTCTTGAAACCGAACTGTGGCCATTCTAGCATTGATGACACCTGTTGAAAACGAAAGCTCATTAGTGCGGCCTTGCCAGTAGCGCGCTCGTCCGAAGTTGAAGTTATTGGCCCGGTTGTGAGATAAGAGGCAACTGACTCAGGACAGAATGCGCAGCGCCCTTCACGATGTGGGCCGTCAGCGTTCAACGTTCTTTACGAGGTGAATCGATGAACCAGCAAAACTCACTTGTGGTCCATTTCTCAACTGCGACGATCGCGCTTGCGCTGGTCTTTGCATTATCGTTCGGAGCTGTTGCCACGAGCGCACAGAGGACCATCAGATCTGGCCGCGAACTCACAAAGGAAGCCCCCCACGCGCCGGCGGCAGATCTCGGCGATAGCAACGTTCCTCAAAGCGAGATGCGAGCGGTGATCGAAAGGTACACGGCGGACCGCGGCAGCCTCGCTCGATTCTACTCGGTCGAAGCTTCATCGGCGCGGCAGGCTCGGATGAAACAGTTTTATGCTGACTGGCTCGCCGCGCTCGCGAAACTCGATTTCGATTCAATGAGTCAGGACGGGCGCATCGATTACCTGCTCTTCAAGAATCACCTCGACCACGAGCTGCGCCAGTTGGACCTGCAAACCAAAGCCCTGGCCGAAGTCGCCACGCTCGTGCCGTTTCGTCAAACCATCACCGATCTCGAAGACTCGCGCCGCCGGATGGAAGCTATCGACTCCCCCAAGATCGCGGCGTTGTTCACCAAGATGGCCAGGCAGATTGACTCGACGGGCAAGGCGGTCGAGAGTGGGCTCAAACCCGACGCAAAACCCGACGCGATCAAAGCAACAAAGACCGTTGTGAACCACGCTGCCGCTGCGATCGTGAGCCTTCGCAACACGCTGAGAAGCTGGTACGGCTTTTACAACGGCTACGATCCGATATTCACCTGGTGGGTGAGCGAGCCTTACAAGTCCGTCGATCAATCGCTCGAGAAATACGCCGCGTTCCTGCGCGAGAAGGTTCTCGGGCTCAAGCCGGGCGACACGACCGAGATCGTAGGCGATCCGATAGGCCGCGAAGCTCTGATGAGCGAGCTGGCTTACGAGATGATTCCGTACACGCCCGAAGAACTCATCGCCATCGCCAACAAAGAGTACGCGTGGTGCGAAGCCGAGATGAAGCGCGCGTCGAGAGAACTCGGCTACGGCGACGATTGGATGAAAGCGCTCGAGTACGTGAAGACTCTGTACGTCGAGCCGGGCAAGCAGCCCGACCTGATACGGGAGCTTGCTCTCGAAGCGATCAAGTTCGTGGACGATCACGATCTGGTAACCGTGCCACAACTGGCTCGCGACACCTGGCGGATGGAAATGATGACGCCCGAACGCCAGCTTGTGAGCCCGTTCTTTCTCGGCGGAGAGATGATTCAAGTGTCATACCCTACAAACACGATGGGCCACGAAGCAAAGATGATGAGCATGCGCGGGAACAACATTCACTTCTCGCGCGCGACCGTGTTTCACGAGTTGATCCCGGGTCATCATCTGCAGGGCTTCATGGCCGCTCGC
>JBGQGO010000327.1:0-6499 GCA_041497455.1 Blastocatellia bacterium
ATCCTTCTGCATTGCGGTTAGCTTACTGCCAGCCGCCGCCCAAACGTCAAAGTCATCCGCGACCTCAATCGCGAAGACGCCAACGGCAATTCGCTTTGCGGTGATCGGTGACGCCGGCACTGCGGACGAGCATCAACTGGCAGTCGCGCGGCAGATGCAGGCCGAGTATGAACGCAAACCGTTCCCTTTCGTTATCACGGTCGGCGACAATACGTATCAGGGCTGCAAGAACCGCCTCAAAGACGTCTTCGAGATTCCTTACAACGCGCTGCTCAGCCGTGGCGTGAAGTTCTACGCTACGCTTGGCAACCACGATGAAGACTGCGCCGAGGAGCAGATCGCCTACCCGCTTTTCAACATGAACGGGAAGCGTTACTACACGTTCAAGCCTGCCGGCAATCTGGTCGAGTTCTTTGCCATCGACACAACTCTGGTAGTGAACGGCAAAGCGCCCGAGCAGTTCGATTGGCTCGAACGCGTTCTCAGAGAATCGAAAGCAGTCTGGAAGATCGCGTTCTTCCATCACCCGGCCTTCTCACCCGCAAAGAAGCACGGCGACGACAAGGACATCGCGCTGCGCATCGTGCCCTTGCTCGCGCGCTACGGCGTGCGAGTCGTGCTTACCGGGCACGACCACATACTGGCGAAGCTGATGACTCGGAACGGCGTCGACTACTTTGTCTGCGGCGCCAGCGCGAAGATGCGCTCGAACGGAATTCGAGACGACTATCCCGGCCTCGAGTACGCCGAAGATGAGTTCCGTGGGTTCTTCATTGTGGAACTGACCGCCGAATCCTTTGACTACGCTGTCATCAGCGACGCCGGTGCGGTGCGGTATCGCGGCTCAGTGGCTCTGGCGCCGGCCAAGCCGAATGCGGACTAGCACGTAACGGTTGCGGAGGAATCAGCCAAGTGAGCCTCCTTCGATGGAGCGCTCCGCCGAGGAACCAGGAGTAAGACATGGACAGTGCGCTGACCCTTGATCGACTCCACTTCGCTTTTACTGTGACCTATCACTACATCTTTCCCCAGTTGACTATGGGGCTGGCGCTGTTGATCTTCGTCCTGAAGAGCATTGCTATTCGCAAGAACGACGATCGCTACAATCAGGCTGCGCGTTTCTGGGCCAGAATTTTCGCTGTCAACTTCCTGTTCGGAGTGATCACCGGAATCCCGATGGAGTTTCAGTTCGGAACGAACTGGGCGAGGTTCTCAAAGTTCAGCGGCGGAGTGATCGGCCAGACGCTGGCGATGGAGGGCGTCTTCGCGTTCTTTCTCGAATCGTCCTTCCTGGGGCTTTTTCTTTTCGGGGAGAAGCGGCTCGGCCGCCGGGGGCACTGGTTCTCCGCGCTGATGGTACTCCTGGGCTCGTGGCTTTCGGGGTATTTGATCGTGGCGACAGACGCCTGGATGCAACACCCGGTGGGTTACGCGGTCGCGGACGACGGTTCGGTCTATCTGAGCAGCTTCTGGGCATTGATTCTGAATCAGTGGGCGATATGGCAGTACCTGCACACCATGGGCGGGGCAGTAATCACCGGCGCTTTTGTGATGGCGGCCCTGGGCGCGTTCTATGTTCTAAGCGACAAGCAGCCTGAGTACGGGAGGATGTTCGTCAAGGTTGGAGTCATAGCCGCGGCAATCGCGTGTGTGATTCAGATCTTCCCGACCGGCGACGCGCAGGGAAAGATGATCGCTCACAATCAACCGCCGACGCTCGCGGCGATGGAGGGATTATTCAAGACGGAAGAGGGTGCGCCTCTAGTGATCATCGGTCAACCTAACACCGCGGAGCAGAAGCTGGACAATCCCATCAGCCTTCCGCGCATGCTGAGCTTCCTTACCTATCAACGATGGGGAGCCGAGGTCAGAGGACTCGATTCTTTTTCGAGAGATCAATGGCCCGACAACATCCCGCTGCTCTATTTCAGCTATCACATTATGGTGGGGTTGGGCACCATCTTCATCGCAATTGCGCTTGTTGCGCTTTTTCTCCTATGGCGTCGAAGACTGTTTGAATCGCGCTGGATGATGTGGATTCTGATGCTAAGCGTTCCTCTTCCCTACATCGCCAACACGGCGGGATGGATGACCGCCGAGATAGGCCGCCAGCCGTGGCTTGTGTACGGGCTGATGCGAACGCACGAAGGGTTTTCACCGACGGTGTCTTCCGGAAACGTTATGTTCACATTATTGGGATTCATGGGAATGTACTTCGTGCTCGGCATTCTGTTTTTGTATCTGATTTGGCGCGAGGTCGAACACGGCCCGAAGCTGCTCGCAGCGCAGCTTGCAACGGAAGCGGAAGGCGCCGCGTCTGGGGCGGGACAGGAGTAGGGAAAATGGAAATGCTCTGGTTTGTGCTGGTAGCTTTCGTGCTTGCCGGCTACGTAGTACTCGATGGGTTTGATCTGGGCGCTGGAATCATTTACTTCATTGCCGCAAAGACCGACGGTGAACGGAGGCTGATCCTTCGCGCGATCGGGCCGGTGTGGGACGGCAACGAAGTGTGGCTGCTGGCGGCAGGAGGCACGCTCTACTTCGCTTTTCCGATGCTCTACGCGTCAAGCTTTAGCGGGTTCTATCTGCCGCTGATGATGGTGCTTTGGCTGCTGATGCTGCGCGCGATCGGCATCGAGCTGAGGTCACACGGTGAAAGCCCTCTGTGGCGGGGCTTTTTCGATTTCATCTTCTCAGTTTCAAGCGCGCTGCTGGCGATCTTTTACGGAGCCGCGCTGGGGAACGTCATCCGCGGCGTCCCGCTCAACGCAGAGCGCTACTTCTTCGAGCCGCTGTGGACGACCTTCACCGTAGGCGTCAATCCCGGGATTCTCGACTGGTACACGGTGCTGACCGGAGTGATGGCGCTTGCCACGCTCACCTCACACGGCGCGCTATACATTGCGACGAAAACGCAAGGCGAGGTCTCGCTTCGGGCGCGACGCACTGCTGCGGTTTCGTGGTGGGCGGTCGCCGCTCTCACTATCCTTGGTCTGCTAGCCACTTTGAGCGTTCGGCCTCAAGTGCTTGACAACTACAAGGCGAGTTTTGCCGGGGCGGTCTTTCCGGCAATTGTCGCGGCGAGTCTTTCCGGAATGTTGTACTTCCGGATCAAAGGCAACGACAAAGCTGCGTTCATTTCTTCCTGCGCCTACCTAGCCGGAATGCTCGGCGGCGTGGCCTATGCAATGTATCCCGTTCTGTTGCCGGCTACCACCGATCCCGCTTACGAGATAACGGTGCACAACGCCGCCGCTCCGAGTTACGGCCTCAAGATAGGCATAGTCTGGTGGAGCATTGGAATGGCGATGGCGCTGGGCTACTTCACCTATCTTTATCGGTCGTTCAAGGGAAAGGTGAGTCTCGAGGGAGAAGGGTACTAACAAGCCGTTGCTCGCGCGCGCTGACTTGATCGGCAGTCGGGTGATGGCGTAGATTGCGACTGGATTAAAAGACCGTTGAGTGAGGATTTCCAATGTACTTCAAACAGTTTTATCTCGGGTGTCTCGCGCACGCCTCTTATCTGATTGGCTCCGAAGGCGAAGCCGTGGTCATCGATCCTCAACGCGACGTGGATCAATACATAGCCGAAGCTGAAGCTCAGGGCTTCAAGATCAAGCACGTCATCGAAACCCATCTCCACGCCGATTTCGTGAGCGGCCATCGCGAGCTTGCGGCGCGCACCGGCGCCGACATCATCTTCGGCGCCAGGTCCGGCGCCGAGTTCCCTCATCGAGCGGCCAACGACGGCGAAGAAATCAAACTTGGCCGAGTCACGCTGCGCTTTCTCGATACTCCCGGTCACACGCCCGAGAGCATCTCGATTCTAGTGATCGACAACGACGTCTCGCCGCAGCCTCAGAAGGTGTTGACCGGGGACGCGCTGTTCATTGGCGACGTAGGCCGGCCGGACCTCGCGGGCGGGCGCGGCTACACCGCCGAGCAGATGGCCGCGTCGCTTTACGACAGCTTGCACGGCAAACTAATGAAGCTCGACGACGCGGTGGAAGTTTATCCTGCGCACGGGGCCGGCTCGATGTGCGGGCGCAACATCTCGAAGGAGACTTCCTCGACCATCGGCGAGCAGCGGCGCTTCAACTACGCGCTGAAGCCGATGTCGAAAGATGAGTTTGTCCGGATGATGACCGCCGACCTGCCCGAAGCGCCGGCTTATTTCCCGCGCGATGCCGAGATCAATCGAACAGGAGCGCCGGCTCTTGAAGAGTTGCCGCGGCCCAAAGAGCTGGCGCCCGAAGAAGTGGACGCTCTTTCAAAGCAGGGTCATATGCTTCTCGATGTTCGATCGTCGGCGGCGTTCGGCAACGCCCACGTTCCAGGAGCGCTGAACATCGCGCTCGGCGGGCAGTTTGCCACCTGGTGCGGCACGCTGATCGGAATAGGAACGCCGACCGTTCTGATCGCCGACGACTTAGCTGCGGTTGATGAAGCGGTGATGCGGCTCGCGCGCGTGGGGATTGAAAGCGTTGCGGGTTACCTGGGTGGCGGGATGCGCGCCTGGGATCAAGCGGGGCTTGAGATCGAGGCGATTTCTCAGATGCCGGTCGATGAGCTTCACGATCGCATCGCGGAGGGCGCCGAACTTCAAGTTGTGGACGTTCGCCGCCCCGGCGAGTACGTTGGCGGCCACGTACCCGGCGCGATCAACGTGACGCTCGCGCATCTCGAGCAAGACCTTTCCAGGTTGAATTCGAATCGTCCGGCCGCAGTCATCTGCGCGAGCGGTTATCGTTCGAGCGCTGCTACGAGCATCCTTGAGCGGAGAGGTTTCTCGCAGATCTTCAACGTGGTGGGAGGAACCAACGGCTGGATAAATGCCGGCTATCCGGTTGATAAACCGAACGAAGCTGCCGGCACGTGATAACCCTGTCTCATCGCCATCGTCCAGCTCGGGCAGCGTTCACTTCTTCGCGCGCCAGTCAAGGCAGGTATGCCTGCCCGACTGGCGCGCGAGAGGATATGGGCCGGCTAGATCTTGAACGGCGATTGGTTTTCGAACTTCGTATTCAACTGACCGACGCGGAAGTAATTCGGCGTTTGGTCGGGAGGCATCCGGTCTACGATTGCTTTGCGGAACGACCGGTACGGACCCTTGAACTTGCCCCCATTCCAGACCCGCAACATCGTGCCGGTGAATAAGCCGTTGAACGCGCCGTCCTGTGAGAGCTGATTATCCTGGCAGCCCGAGATCAGAATTGCCGAGGCCTTGATTGCAGCGCGCGATTCTTTCAGCTTGGCATCTCTTAGAATCGGGTCGTAAAAGGCCTTGTTATCGCGATAGGTGCGCAAGGCCACTTCTGTCGGCATATTCCGATAGCGAACCTCACCCGAGGTTCCATCCGCGAGGCGCGCCGGCGCGGCGGGCGGGTAGAACGCTACCTTCAAAACGGTGCCGCTGTGGCAACTGTCCGAGAAGACGAGGATGCGCACGCCCGCCGCGAATTTCGCCAGCAACGTGTAGATCTCGTCGTCCACCAGCTCTCCGTCGTACAAGCACCACGTCTCATCCTGGCCATCGTCTTCGTCGCCGTTAAGGTCAGGGAGCTGGCCCCCGTGACTAGAGTTCGTGAGCATAAAGATGTCGCCAGCCTTCAGCGACTTTGCTGCGTTGGTTACTTCTTTGATCACGTTCGATCGAGTTGCTGCTTTTGTCAGCAAGGTCTTTACCGTGAATCCTGCCGACTTCCCAATATCGGACATGTCTTGGGCGTCAGCTTCGCACGCGTTCAGTTCGCCGGACCAGCCGCCGTAGTGTTTCGGGTCGACTGCGTTTAGTCCTATTGTCACCGCAGTTCCTTTTGGCATAACTTCCTCCTATCTGGAATTTTTTCTGCTCAGTTATACATGACGTGAACAGTGGCTGGTATTATGCAGAAAGCTTCAAGCGAACGGTAGCGCCTGGCAAGTAGGCCTATCGAATGCGATATAGGTTGCCGGTCCTCACGCCGACTCCAAGCAGCTTGAGATAGAAAAAAAGCTGATACTTGTGATTGATGAGGTGCTCGAGGTTCCCTAACAACAGGGTCATCACTGCTTCGCCTTCCGCAACAAAAACGGTCGGGACGCATTTCGCAAAATCGTCATCGTCGAGCAACGCGAAACCCTCTCTTATGTGCAACCCGTAATTGCGTATTCGCTCACTCGCTTCTTGGATTCCGCAACAGTGATTCACAGGCAGTTCGCGCAAGTGAGCGAAGTGAGCCAGACGGTCTGAGTTCACGGCATAGAGTGTCGCGCAGAACCCTGCCAGGCATTCGAGCAGATGGCCCAGCAGATCACACACGCGAAGCGAATCCGGCTGCGGCTTCCATTCCAGTTTGTCAGGCGGGATTAGCGCGATCAGGTGCTGGGTTCGCTCGATCTGTTCTTCGAGCTTTGACAGGAAGAGGCTTGCGAGGGCGTTTGATGCGCTCATCACTTGCTCGCTATGCGCTCTTTGATCCTGGCCGTCCAGCCAGAGACGGTCCCGGCAAGAGAAAGA
>JBGQGO010000328.1:0-6464 GCA_041497455.1 Blastocatellia bacterium
GTATAGCCGATCATGCCGCCGCGGTGGCTCTGTCCCCAAATGCCTTCGATCACTTTCGGGTCAAAGAACAGACGGCACTTCGGCGCGGCGTCCTGCTGTCTCGAGAGCAACAACGCGCCGGCCGTGTCGAACGAGATCACCGCGTGAGCGCAGTGTGACAGAGCGTTGACTCGCGGGTTGTGAACGAGTTCCCACGCCAGATCCTGCGCGGTGCGTTCCCACGAGAGCTCACGGCTGATTTGCACTTCGGTCAGCCGGAGATCGTTAACAGACATGACGACGATCAGCCGGTCGGCTCGGTGCTTGTGCAGGTGGTCCCACAGTTTTCCCTGCGCAACGGGCCGCGCCATCTTCAACATGATCCAAGGGTGAAGTTCCTCGCTTGCGAGCGCCTTCGGCCAGAGTTCAGCATGATCTCGAAAACTGAGGTCGGCGTCGTCCAACACGACTATGTCGGCATCAGGTGAGTCGTCTTGTACCAGCTTCCACTCAGCGTTTGAGGGCTCCTCAGCCGCGCATCTATCCAGTCCGAGGAACTCGCCGACCCGCCAGGTCTGCGGCGGCTTGTTCTTGTCGCGGGAGGTTTTCTCGTCGAAATCGAACAGCGACCACATCGCGTATGAATGGTGAAAGCGAGGATCGCTGGGCAAGGCTTGATCGCGGGGCGCGCCCATCTCGCGCAGCGAGTAGTCGGCCTGTCCGGTTTGGCGCAGATCGTCGGCGACGGCTTCGATCAGATCGGCGAGCAGGGCGGCGCCCCCTCGCTGCCAGTAAGCGCGAGTGCAATCATCGGCGTTCCAAGCGGCCCCGCCGCTATCCGAGCGCCGCGTGCGCGCGAGATTCCAATCCATCGTCACGTCTCCGGTGACGACTACAACCTTTGGTTTATTGGTGCCGGTCATAGCGAGGGTCCTTTCTGTCAGCCGTGAATTTGTGACGTTCTTGATCCGATGCGCTCGCCGTTCAGCGGGATGGAGTCAAATAAAGAGTTCTGGCGAAACGTGAAAGAACTCACCGAGCGCTCGTGCGTTCGTTTTACTGATTGCGCGCTTGCCGTTGACGATATCCGACACGTGCCCGCGTGAGCCCAGGACTGGCGCAAGGTCGCTCTGGCGAAGATCGTTCTGCTCGAGCAAGAACTGCAATACCCGATGGGGTGGTGACTCGGGAATCGGATAGTGTTCCTGCTCGAACCGCTCGATTAGTTGGCAGAGAAGTTCAAGCAGCACCTCCTCCTCCGGGGTTCGATGCTCGTCGCCTTTCGCCATCAGGCCATCGACGACGATAAGCAAACGCTCGTTCTCTTCCTCGCTCTGAATGGGGCGGGGCTTAACCTTGGCGAGCAGTTCGCCGTATCTGCGCGCGTTGAATTTATCTCTAGGCCTTGCAGTCATGTTTCCACTTATCCTTGTCATACTCCGCGTGGGTCAGTACAAACAGCACGTAAACGCGCTGACGCGTGTAAGAGATGCGCGTGATCAGCCGGTAGTCGTTCCCCTTGATGTTGAATACCGTGCAACTGCCGACCGGATCAGCGTGGCGAAAAGTCTCGCGCACGTCGACGAGGTTGCGCCAGCTCGCTCTTCGAGTTGTGTTGTGCCAATTCTCAAGCGGAGCCTTGGCTTCGGGACGTACTTCCCAGAACTCGCGCAATCGCCTCCGGCTAATGACTCTCACCCGACGATCTCCACACTATTCAGCAAACCTATTCTGAAACAGTATGCTCGCGTTTTGCGAGCGCCCAGTCAAGCGCCATCTGAATCACAACATCGGGCATTCTACGACTTCATCTTGGTCGAAAGTAATGTTGGTAGTGTCCTAAACTTGTGTTGCTGGCGAAGACCGTGAAAGCCAAACGGGACAGATCACAATCAGAGAGGTGGCTGCAAGGTCGTCCAGCGGTTCGAAAACAGATCGAACCCGGCGTCGTCGAAGACGAAGCGTGGGGGCCAAGTGACATCGCCCCCGATTGGCCAGATTTGAACAGTGGCCTCGTTCCACCCGCCGGGAAGGTTCATAGCGATGTGGAATTTCTTCGGCCTGCGGACGGAGAAGACCTGGAGTGCAAGTTGTTTGATGAGGAAGGTCGCCGCATAACCCTCGATCGGAGTTGGACGTTCCGCGCCTGGTGGTCCGAAGAAAAGTAGTGGAACGGGTGTTTCGCGAGTCTCGATTTCTAGGGGGCCGTTGTAGTGAGCTAGGAAGAACATCGTATTAGCCGGAACGGTAAGGGACTTCATGAGCGCGTGGCGCTCGCGCTGCTCAAAGTAGCAGGGGCGGTCGTTTAGGAACTGATACGCGGTTACGGTCTTAATGAACCATCTTACAACCAGGAGCTGTTGGGCCGGTGTGAGAACGGATGCTGATCCGTTCATGAGCGGTACCAAGACAGGCTTGACCGCAACTTCCAACTTACTCATCCAACCGTTGTTGCATCGTAGGCAGGGCCTTTTGCTGATCAGTCCCAAGTTCCCGCGTGTGGTGAATACTTTCCCTGTCTCGTGGTTTGTAATCTCCCATCGAGATTCGGGGAATTCACGGAAGATCCATTTAGCTAGCACATCTTCCCTACCCGGTTTGGAATCGTTTCGATTACAAAAGACGCAGGTGCGATAAGGCATGGCAGCCCTCCCTGTTCGCTGCTTCTGATTGAATAGCTTCGACTCACCAACCGCACCCACGATTGCGCGCGTGTCCATCGGTTCATGAGGCCGATGTTAGGTGAGCCGATTTCGAGTTGATCGTATCACAACGCCAATGAATTAATGTTGAGCGCGCATCCCGCAAACTCGTGGACGTTCTCCAGGATCGCGTCGCGCAACTCACGAACCTGTTCCCGCGAGTTGTCTCTATGGGCGTAGGAAATAAAGAGGTCGTAGGGCATGGGTGCGACTGTCAGGTGTTTGTGGCGGCCTCACCGTTCGCGTTCATAGTCGCGGAGCTTGAGGTCCGCGCGCAAGGTCTACGAATTATTTCGCGGCAGCCGCTTTCGCATTCTTCTCGAAGAACTCCATGATAGCCGGAAACGTCGAAGCCACCACGCTCAGGTGATCGCCGTCGGGAACTTCCAGGTAGCTGACCTTCAGGCCGGCCTTTTCAGCCGCTGCCGCCATAATGCGCGAAAGCTGAACCGGAGCTATGCCGTCCTGTGCACCGTGGACTACCATCGCCGGAGTGCCCTTCAGCTTTGCTAATAGAGCGGTCAGCGCGTCGCCTTGCGCGGGCGGGCCGCCTGAAGCCGCTGCGATCGCCGCGAACAGCTCGGGTTTGCTCGAAGCCACGAGCCACGCGCTGAACCCGCCCGTCGAATGCCCGGTCAGATAGATCCGCGAGGCATCGATCTTGTAATCGCGGGTCACAGCGTTGATGACCTCAAACACATCTTCCTGACTTACTCCAAAGCGGCCCCGGCCGTTCACGCCAACCAGAATGCAGCCCCGGCGATCAGCCTCGCTTTTGATCACCGCAGGATCGAACAGCCCGCTGAAGTAGTAGCGTTCGTCGCCGAGCGCGCCGTGCAACATCACCACCAGCGGCGTCGGGCTCGATCCGTCGTAGCTCCTCGGTACGTACAACCGATAAGGAAAGAGCTTGCCG
Organism: Blastocatellia bacterium; assembly: GCA_041497455.1. Lineage (GTDB taxonomy): Bacteria > Acidobacteriota > Blastocatellia > UBA7656 > UBA7656 > Onstottus_A. The sequence continues at coordinate 3,598 of JBGQGO010000328.1, forward strand.
TCCGCGGCTTGATAAGCGCGTTCGATTTCGCCGCGCTCGCGAGCAAATGGATTCTGTCCTTTCGCAAGCGCGGATAGTTCCGCTTCGATGCGATCGATTTCCTGGTTGGGATTGAGCTCGACTTCGCCTCGGGTTTTGTTCAACTGCGCAAGACGTTGAAGCTGAAACTCGGGCGTAGCGGCCAGCGGCGCGATTGCCTTCACCTTTGGGTCAGATGATGTCTTGATGCCGGCGATGGTTCTGGACATCTGCGTGATGCTATCGCTGAAGTCGCTGACCGCGTAAACCTGCCGCCTGATCTCAGCAATCTCCCGGCCGCCGGCTTCGATTAGCACAACCACCTGGTAAGCGCCGTCGGTCAGCAAGAGCTTGCGCGCTGCGTTGCTGCTGGTTTCCGCGATTGCCAGCCGCTCTGCAATGAACACCGGCTCTTGAACACCCGCTGGCAGAGCTGCCGGACGGTTCCGCCACAGCGCAAGAACCGACGGTAGGTCGCCGGGAGTTGAGGCGGCTTCGCCGGATATGATCGCGAAGGTGATTGTTGGCGGAGACGGGAAGGCCCTCTCGATGCTCGCCGGGAACATTCGAGTTAGCGACACCTGAAGCACCTGGTTGGGCTCGACGACCAGACGGTCCGTTTCAACTGTGAGCGACGCGATGAATTTTTGCCGCTCGTCCCACTTCTTACCGGCGACGAGCGCTTGAGCTTCGCCGATTACTTCGAGGATTCCGGGGATGTTGCCGCGTTTGAAAGCTTCCTCACCTCGCTTGCGCAACAGTTCAATCGCGGAGACGTTTGCGCCCGCGCGGCGCCTCTCGGTGTAGATGCGATTGAACTCCTCGTAGCGCGAGAATAGTTCGGATAAGAAGGGAACTTGTTGCGCAGTTGCGCCTGGCTGACCGGCGGCGGCAAAGACGACAAGCAGAAAAGCAATGAGTGTTTTTCTCATCGGTGAGCGTCCCTCACAGATTATTTCGATGCAGTGTAGCACAGCGAAGCGATGCTGCAACCAGACCGCGTTTTGGACTGCGCCGCCCTCGCGTAATTCTTTGTCTCTCGAATGGGTGGCGGCGCTTTTGCTTGGTATTGTGGACAGCTACGCTCCAGGACCAAAAGCGCCGCCACCCATTCGCCAGATAATCGAACCAGTAGAGGGCGGCGCAGTCCAAAAAAGGCGCCCGCCGAACTGAGGTCGGGGGATTCCCAGGGACTTTTCGCACGGTCTCGTCAGAGGTGGCTCGCTGACGCTAACAGCTTCGAAAGAAACCGGCCGGTGTACGATTGTTCACTCTCTACAATCGTCGAAGGCGGCCCAACTGCAACGACGTTGCCGCCTTCGTCGCCGCCTTCCGGGCCCAGATCGATGATCCAGTCGGCGCTCTTGATAACGTCCAAGTTGTGCTCGATGATGACTATCGACCCGCCAGCCTCGATCAATTGCCTGAATGCAGCAAGCAGCTTGTTGATGTCGTCAAAGTGCAGTCCGGTCGTCGGCTCGTCAAAGATGTACAGCGTTCGTTCACTCGATCGCCTCGACAAGAAAGCCGCGAGCTTCACTCGCTGCGCCTCGCCTCCCGACAGCGTCGTCGCCGACTGCCCGAGCCTCAGATAGCCGAGTCCTACATCGTCCATCACCCGCAGCTTCGACGCGATGCGATTCACGTTCGCGAAAAACAGCAGAGCTTCACGAACGGTCATGTTCAGCGCGTCGTGAATCGAACGGCCTTTGTATTTCACGTCCAGAAGCGCCGGCTTGAAGCGCATGCCTTTACACTCTTCGCAGATCAATTCGACATCGGCCAGGAACTGCATTTCTTTTATCTCGACGCCGTTGCCCTCGCAGCGCTCGCAGCGGCCGCCCGGCACGTTGAAGCTGAAGTGCGACGAATCGAAGCCGTGAGCCTGCGCTTCGCGAGTCGAGGCAAACAGGTCGCGGATCGCATCGTAGACCTTGATGTAGGTGACCGGATTCGAACGCGGCGTGCGGCCTATCGGAGATTGATCGACCAGCACGAGGTCATCCAGAAACTGCGCGCCGTCAATCTTTCTGAAGGAGCCGACGGGGCCGGTCCATTCGCCGCGCTGTTTTTTGATTCCGGCGTAGATGATGTCGTGCACGAGCGTCGACTTTCCCGAACCCGACACGCCGGTAATGCACACCATCATCCCGAGCGGAATGTCTACGTCGATGGCTTTCAAGTTGTGCTCGCTTGCGCCTCGGATCTCGATCGAGCGAGGACCGATCAAGCGGCGGTTCTTTGGCGGCTTGATCTCGATCTCGCCGCGCAGATACTTCGCCGTGAGCGATTGACCTCGCTGCATCATCTCCTGTGGCGTGCCCTGAAAGACGACCTCGCCGCCGAGCTCGCCCGCGCCCGGACCGATGTCGATGAGCTTATCGGAAGAGAGCATCATCTCGGGCTCGTGCTCGACGACCAGTACTGTGTTACCAATGTCGCGCAGATTTTTCAGAATGCGAATCAGCTTTGCGTTGTCGCGCGGGTGCAGACCAATCGACGGCTCATCCAAAACGTACAACGCTCCTACAAGCGAAGCCCCGAGATTCGTAGCGAGCTGTATGCGTTGCGCTTCGCCGCCCGAAAGCGTCGAAGCCAATCGGTCGAGCGTCAGGTACTGCAAGCCGACGTCGATCAGGAACTTCAATCGGCTGCGAATCTCGTGAAGCAGGCGTCCGGCTATGCCCATATCAGAGGCGCTCAAAGTCTGGTTGTCGAAGAATCCGGCCGCTTCGGCCGCGCTCATCGCGCTGACTTCAGGCAGTGTCTTGCCGCTGACTCGAATGAGCCGCGCTTCGAGTCTCAGCCGCGCGCCTCCGCAGTCAGGGCACAGCGTGTAACCACGATAC
>JBGQGO010000329.1:0-6463 GCA_041497455.1 Blastocatellia bacterium
CCGTGGTTGTTTGCATCGAAGCCCGTCCTGGTGACGATGTCGAGGATTCCGCCGAAGCGATTCCCGAACTCTGCCGGGAACCCGCCGGTGATAATGTTCACCGACTGAATGATGTCCGGTGAGAGGCCCGGCGTGAACAACTGGTGAGGGTTGTCGAAGAAGGAAACGCCGTTGATGAAATTGTTCAGCGAGAGCTCGTTGCCTCGCAGGTGCACGAGGTTGTCATGGCTCCCCACCGCGCTCGATACGAAAGGTGTAATGATGTCGGTCAACTGAATCCTTCGCCCGGTTGGGAGAGCTGAGATCTGACCAACGGTGATGGTTGTCGTCGTAGCAGATTCCGCTTCGTTTACAAGTCTGGCCTCTGCGTGGACCGTCACTTGTTCTGCTACCGTTGCGACTCGAGCGAGCTCGAAGAGAACTTGTTGCACGGCGCGTGGCGCAAGCGAAAACGTGAGCCGCTCGGTGTAGAACCCGCCTGCCGAGACCGTCAATGTGTAGAAACCCGGGCTGAGGACAGACAGCGAGAACCGCCCCTCCGCGTCCGTGGTCGTTGCTCGTTCTGTGGCCAACGTATCGCCCTCGATCTTTACGCTCGCCGCGGAAACCGGCTGGCCTGAGTTCTTGTCGGCGACAATTCCGGTTACTCGCTGTTGAGCCAGCGCGGTTGGCGCGGTGAGCACGATGAGAGTCATGAACCTGAGCGCCCTTGCTGCCCAAGCGGCCGAGGTCCGTGCAAACGCCGCTACGGCGAGCGACTGTTTGGCTCTCCATGATTGCATGATTCTTCTCCTCGATTTCAGAAAGACTGTGATTGGTAAGCGCTTTCGTTCTACTCGACGACGCCACTCCACGCGGCGGCCAAGGTCGGCCGCAATCGGACGGTGTCACTGCGCGTGATCTGGAACTACAGCGCTCGGAAGAGGCTTTCAGAAAGTTGAGGAGATAGGAGGGGCTCGAGGAGCGGAGGACCCGGACGCGACAAGATCGCGGACGGCAACGACGTGCTCGAGGTACGTTACCGGCGGCTCGTCGGCGAATGCTTGCGGAACGCCCGCGCAAAGATGCTCGCGAAGAAGCAGATTCGAGAAACGGCCCGCGGGAGTACAGCCTTCGGGGCACGAAGCAAACAACTCAGCTTCGCTTACGCGAGGCTTGTCATTGGAGACTTGACCTTTGACCGACGCGTGGTGGGGAGAACAACAGCAATAGCCATCCTTCACACAGCAGGCCATCCCGCACGCATCCGCCGTCTGAGCTGCAAGGGTAATTGGCGCCGACACGGCGGCGGCTAACAGGAACAGCGCCGCACAGAGCGCCCGCAGCCTTGCTAATCGAGATTGTGCGGTTCGGGTCATTGGCGGCTATCTTACTACAAATCCCGACTCGGGTGGTAACAAATTCTGAGGGCCGCGGAATTCCAACGGTAAGCCCGGTTCCGCGAGGCGGGAGAGAGCAAAGGCCGGGTTCGGAGTTGAACCGACCGGGACACTTCGCAGTGTCCCCAACGGGTTTGCAGCCCGCGGGGAGCACCGGCTCCCTTAACCGGCCAGCAGGCGCACCCATTTTCCATTTTCCATTTGTTATTGAAGAGAATCAGTCAATGGCAAATATCAAATATCAAATAATATCAAATATCAAATGGAAAATGGGTCTGGCCCGCGCTCCCAGAGCATCACGTGTGTTCAGCTTTGGAAGTGCCCTCCCTCGTTCTACTCGGTGAAGCTCGCGCGCAGAGTCAGCGTGAATGTTTGGTGGTCCGGATCGTTTGTCGTGACCGTGGCGGTCTTGGTTATTTCGCCTTTGTATCCGTCGGTCTTCGCAACCTCAAGCGTGATGCTCCCGACCTTGCCAGGAGCGATGACCTTGTCGTATTTGCTCGTCGTGCACCCGCAAGAGGGGCTGACGCTTTTGATCTCCAGGTCCACCTTTCCCTCGTTCTTGATCTCAAAAGAGAAGGTGAGAGGCGTGCCCGCCTTGACTGAACCGAATGAGTGTTCGAGAGACGGAATGGAGAGCTTGGGCTTTCCGCCGTCCTGTGCTGATACCGAAAAGACGAACATAAGCAGAAGTGAGAGTACTACAAACGCCGATCTTGATTTCATTAAGCTAACCTCCAAAGATGTGGAATTGAAAACCGGCCAGTGAACAACCGGCAACACCATTGATAAACGCTCGGGATTAAGTCTCGGTTACACCGCCGGACAGAAAAGTCCAAATGGGGCGGCGCAGCTTAGAGCCTTGACCGCGATCCGTCGCATGGTATTTCATTAAGGCATCCGGAGCACTCACATGCAGAAATCCACGAAACTCGTCGCGTTAACGGTCATCGTCCTTGCGTTGGCGGCCGCCTCACTGGGAACCTCTACCGCACGCATGCAAGGTGAACGCTCGCTGGCTGGTGAATGGATCGTCACCTCGACCCCGATCAACGGTCAGATGTTCTCTCCTAAAGGTGTGTCTCTCGGTTTTCCTGACCGGGATATGGTCTTCGAGCAACAAGGCGACCTTCGAACCGGCGTCGTCTTGCGTGAAGACGTCGGACACGACGTCAGGCCGCTCGGCGTGTGGCGAGTCAACGGTGACCAGTTCAGCACCACGTTTCAATTGTGGTGCCCTAATGCCGACGGACCTTGCGGTTCCATAGTGATGCGCGGCCAGTTCGTTCGCGACGACAAGATCAACGGCACGATGACGGCGTTTTTTGATGTGTTCGACGACAACACGCCGACGGGCTCCGACACCTGGACTTTCTCATTCGTTGGCAATCGAGTTGCGCCCGCTGCAACGGGAGGCTCAAATTGATTACGCGAGCCACTCATTCTCGCAGGCGTCTACTATCGGCACTGGCGGTTCTGGCTTTGTTGTTCGCCGCGGCGCCTTCTGCTCTTGCGGGCAACCAACTAGCGGGACGATGGACGCTCACGATCACGATTCCGGAATCTCCAAACGCCACAACCAACCGCACATTCACCGTCACGCTCGATGTAGCCCCGCGCGGTGAGAGTCTTCATGGGCGCGCGAACTTAACAGACCAGGCCGGCAAAACGGTTGGCGCCGCGTGGCGTCAAGTCGGCAAGAACGTTTCGATCGCCTACGAGCTGCCGTGTCCGGGAGACGGCCCATGCGCTTCGTTGATTCTCCAGGGAAGGGTTAAGGGCGGCGGCGTGCTGATTAAGAGGGGCTCGGTGATCGTGATGTGGGACACGGCGAACAATCGCAACCCCGCGTTGTATGACACGTCGAACGGCTCGTTCCGCGGCGACCGCATCGAATGAATGAAGAGCTCCGTTGAGTGGTCTCAGGTTTCAGCATTCCGACTGGCGCGTCATCACTTTCTAGATCAACAACCGGGGGATATTGCCACCGTATTACAGTTCGTAGTTCGGCCTTCAGGCGGAAGTTTGTATGCTAGTCTCTTCGGCGAGCGCTACGAACTTCCGCCTGAAGGCCGAACTACGAACGAACAAGTTGCATTGATCTTCCGCCAAGGAGGTGAGTGATGCGCACATCGACGGATCGCACCGAGTCGCGCCGCCGGTTCTTGAAGTTCCTCGCGGGAAGCCCGTTGATCGCTCTATGGCTTCCGGTTGGCTCGATCGAAGAGAGCATCGCGGCCGCGTTCCAGAAGCCAGGCGGGCCCACTCTGGATGAGCCCGCCCTTCAAAAGCTCATCGCTTCTCCCGATCAAGCGCTCAACGTCTTCGATTTCGAGGCGGTCGCGCGGCAGACGCTCCCGCCTGCGCATTGGGGATACATGGCGACGGGCGTCGATGACGACGCGACGCTTCACGCCAATCGCACCGCGCTCTCGAGGCTTCAGATTCGGCCACGCCGTCTCGTCGATGTTACCCGCATAGACACATCGACGGAAATCTTCGGCGTGAAGTGGAAGACGCCGATCATCATCTCACCCGTAGGAAGCCAGCGCGCCTTTCATACGCAAGGCGAGATCGCCACCGCCAAAGCCGCAGCGAGCCGTGGGCACCTCCAGATACTCTCGACGGTGACCACGACTTCAGTCGAGGACGTGACAGCCGCGCGAGGCGCGCCGGTCTGGTATCAGCTCTATCCAACGGCGAAGTGGGAAGTCACGCAGGCTCTGGTCAAGCGCGCCGAAGCGGCGGGCTCACCGGTGTTGGTGCTCACAGTGGATCTCCCGGCTGGCAGGAACACGGAAACGCTCGAGCGATTCAAGCGGGTGGATACCAGGACCTGCACGGATTGTCACCAGCCCGGCTTGAAGGGGCGGCTCAAGCGGAGGCCGATGTTCGACGGGCTCGACGTGACCGGCCTCTTCGACTACTACGCGCCTAACCTCACCTGGGACTCTGTTCGCCGATTGAAAGACAGCACGAAGATGAAGCTGGTGCTGAAAGGGATCGTGACTCGCGAAGACGCCGCATTGTGCGTGGAGAACGGAGTCGACGGCATCATCGTTTCGAACCACGGCGGCCGCGCAGAAGAAAGCGGCAGGAGCACGATCGAGTGCCTCTCTGAAGTGATCGAAGCTGTCGGAGGCCGAATTCCGGTGCTGATCGATGGTGGCTTTCGGCGCGGAACGGACATCTTCAAGGCGCTGGCGCTGGGCGCAAAGGCGGTGGGCATCGGCAGGCCTTACATCTGGGGCTTGTCGGCATTCGGGCAGCCGGGCGTCGAGAAGGTGCTGGACATACTGCGCATCGAGTTTGAATTGATCATGAAACAGGCCGGAGTGACGTCGCTTGATCAGATCAAGCGAACTTATGTTGTGGAAGGCTCGCGATGAGGCCCGTTCGCTGAAGGGGGTGCTCTGTCTTCGCCGCCTTCACGCCGACTCTGACCCTTGAATGGGGTCATCGGAAGGCGGGTGGCGACCTACGCTCACATCTGCAGCGCGGATGCGTAAGATTCGCTCTCGATTCAACCCCAGCCGAGAACTTGTTACTCGCCCGATGTTGGTTAAGGATATTATGCGACGTCCATCTGCTGACCAGATGAAGTGCTCAGACCAATTGTGCAGGCGAGGGTTGAATAGGGAAACGGGTTTTCCAGTTTCCAAGTCTACTGCGGATCGCTTGTCAGACTTCCGACGGTTGCAGTGAAAACAAGCTAGAGCGAGATTCTCCACTGCGTCCTCGCCACCCTCGGCTGTCGGGAGCACGTGGTCTATGGTGAAACGAACGGCCTGCCAGTGCTCGCTAGTATGGCAATACTCGCACAGGTAGCCGGCTCGCTCACGAACTCTCTGCTGAACTGCGCCAGGAATCTTTCGGGGCACTAATCATCCCTGTTGAGATTGAACAATGTTGCGGCTCAGGCGATTTACGAAGCTCAGGTAATCGTCAACCTCTTCATACTGGTCCAGCTCTTCGTGCTCGTCCTGCGAGAGCGTTGATTCATGCTGCTTCTCCAGAAGCTCTTCTATACGCTCTTGAACTGCTGTCGATACTCTGAAAATGAGGACGCCTTGCTCGAGTTCGATTTCGATGGCTCCCTCACGCGGAAACGTGACGGGCAAAGCCCGTAATGCCGGAACGGGCTCTACTGGCGTCATTGTCATAATGCCTCCTGGCTAGATGGCGCGATGATACTACAAGCACAATGCGAGCGAAAGCTAGTTCGCGGGCAGCGGTCGGCCGAGGTCTTCACAAGCCTCGACCACGGCAGCGAGTGCGTCTCGCGCGTTGGCGAGCGCGTCATCAAGCGTATCGCCCTCGGTGACCAGCTCCGGGAGGAGCGGTGACGTGACTGTGAACCCGCCCTCCGGTTGTGGTGACAAGAGCAATGGAATCTTGTAAAGCATCAGCGCCTCCTCGACTTGAGTACGAAGCATAGCTGTCGCTCTCGTCTCGAAGCAACTGGTTGAGGTAGAGTTTGAAAGAGCTAGATCGCACCGGTCAGCGGGTAATGGTTACGGCTTCGCTTCCATCCAGTTCTTACCCACTCCGACATCGACCACAAGCGGCACAGCGAGCTCACAGACCGATTCCATCTCTGCTCTAACCACTTCTTTCGTTCGGTCGATTTCGTTATCCGGCACTTCAAGCAGCAGCTCGTCATGCACTTGAAGGATCATTCGCGCGCCGAGCTTTTCCCGCAGAAGCCGTTCGTGCACGCGGATCATCGCGATCTTCACGAGGTCGGCGGCGGTTCCTTGAATCGGCGCGTTGATGGCTTCTCGTTCCGCACGTGACCTGAGCGCGTGACTGCGATTGTTGATGTCCGGTATCGGGCGAATCCGGCCGAAGATCGTTCGAACAATTCCGCTCTCGCGAACTTGTTTGGGCGTCTCTTCCATGTAGCGGCGAACACCGGTGTAAGTCTTGTAGTAGTCTTCAATCGTCTTCTTCGCTTGCGCGCGAGTCAGCCCCGTCCGCTGAGCGAGACCGAACGGACCGATCACGTACGGGATCGCGAAGTTGACGATCTTCGCGAGCCTCCGCGCGTCGGACTCTTCCTGTTTGGTCTTCGCGCCGAACAC